>CAZJQA010000050.1:0-6420 GCA_964548285.1 uncultured Muribaculaceae bacterium | reverse complement strand
AACAAACTATTAATTTTTCAAAAACACTATTGACTTTTAATAGTTAGTCACCTAACAATATTGTATCATGAAAGAAAATTTTTGCATAGATTATATTAGAGGTGTTAAAATGACAAATTATAAAGAAATAGTTACTAAAGCAGTTATAGGTAAAGTTAAGAAAAATAATAATATGCATTTTTCTTTTACACCAGATGAAGTTGCCAATACTATACTTGGTTGTTGGGTTATAAATCATGATTTTTCAGGAATAGAAGATAATCATAAAGTAAGAGTAAATGGGGCATTTGATGTTAATGTGTGGTATTCATATGATAATGATACGAAGACAAAAGTTAATACTAAGAGATTTAGTTATACAGAACTTTTTAGTGTTCCTTTAAAAGAGGATACTAATTTAACAAGTGATTCTGAGGTAATAGTAAGAAGTTTAAAGCAACCAAGTGTTTTAAAGGCTGATATAGTAAATGGAGATATTTCTTTAGATATATCTAAAGAGTTAGGCATTGAAATAGTTGGTGATACTAAAATTAGGGTTCCTGTTGAGGATGATTTAGATGATTATATAGAGTTAGATGATGATTTAATAGATAATATGGAAATAAATGAAGAATATTTAAATGATAATGGAGATGTGTCAAGTAAAAACGCTTGACACATTTCTTTTTCTTTAGTAAAATACTAATGAATTAAGGAGGAGAGATTATGGCTGTTAAATTAAGACTTAAAAGAATGGGTTCAAAAGCTAAACCTTTTTATCGTATTGTTGCTGCAGATGCAAGAAGTCCTAGAGATGGTAAATTCCTAGAAACTTTAGGAACTTATGATCCAATTAAAAAGGATGCACCTGTAACTGTTAACGAAGAAAGAATTTTATCTTGGTTATCTAATGGTGCTCAACCTACTGATACTGTTCGTAGTATTTTAAGTAAAAAAGGTATCATGACTAAGTTTAGAGATTCAAAGGTTAAGTAATGAATATAGATTTATTTTCTGAATATGTTGTAAAAGGAATATGCAAGGAACCAGATATGGTTAAAGTTAAAAGTTATGATGGTGAAGATAATGAAACAATTGTTGAAATCTTAGTGACTTCAGATGACATTGGCCGTGTTATAGGAAAAAATGGTGTTAATGCTAAAGCAGTTAGAACACTTATTCAAGCCTATGCATATTTAAATAATTTAGGACATGTAAAAGTGAATATTGATTCATTTTAAGAATGCTTAGGCATTCTTTTTTTCATTGTAAAATATAATTAATCATGTTACTATTTTTATGGTGAATAATATGAATAAAAAAGGTTTTACGTTAGTTGAACTATTAGCTGTAGTAGCAATATTAGGCTTGCTTGCAACACTTGCTGTTCCTAATATTATGAAAATAAGTTCAAATATGAAAATTGATATGTATTGTAGTAAAGTTGATTTAGTTTTAAAAAATGCTAATATGTTTGGAGATGATAATTTAAATAAAATAAAAAAGGCAACTGGAGTTGTAAATGGTGGTAATTCATCATGCTATACCACTGTAACAGTTAAAGACTTAGTTGATTATGGATATATATCTAAAGAGAAGAATGATAAAGATAAAGTATGTAGTAGTTCTACTTCTACATGTCCTTATATAAAAAATCCCTTTGATGATACAAGTATGGATGATGATTTAATTGGTATATTTATTTATAATAAACGTGCAGTTGCTTTTTATGATTATTTTGATAATACAGGATATTTAGATAATAAGACTAAAAATACATATACTAAAGAATGTATAACAGATAAAGAAACTGGAACATTAAAAAGAGTAGAGGGAAAACCGGCTCGTTGTAGAGGTGATAATGCAACCTTTAAATTATCATAATTTTATGTTATACTACTTAATCAAGGAGGCGAAAAGATGAAAACTGTATCTATTATTGGAAGACCAAATACTGGTAAAAGTACAATCTTTAATTTATTAACACATAGTAATATTTCAATTACCTTAGATAAACCTGGAGTAACAAGAGATAGAATTTATGGAGTATCATACTATAATGAAAAAAAGTTTGCGGTTATTGATACAGGAGGCTTAGAACTAGGTGAAGAATTATTTAACAAAGAAATTTTATTTCAAGCTAATGTAGCCATAGAAGAATCTGATTTAATATTGTTTGTAGTATCAGGACAAGATGGTATTACAAGAGATGATATTTTAGTTAGAGATTTACTTCATAAATCTAATAAAGATGTTATTGTTATTGTTAATAAATTAGATAATAACGAATCAGAAAAGAATATTTATGAATTTTACGAATTAGGTTTTGATAAAATATTACCTTTTTCAGCAGCTCATAAGAAGAATTTAAATAAATTATTAGATATTATTACAGAAGATATAACAGTAGACTTAGACTTAGATAATCATATATGTAAATTTTCTATTATAGGAAGACCAAATACTGGTAAAAGTAGTTTAGTAAATGCAATATTAAATGAAGAAAGAAGTATCGTTTCTGATGTTGCTGGAACTACTAGAGATGCAACGAATACAGAATTTAGATATGATGGTAATTCATATATAATTGTTGATACTGCTGGTATAAAAAGAAGTAAAGGATTATATGACAATATTGAAAAGTATTCTTATCTAAGAAGTGTAAAAGCTATAACTGACAGCGATGTATGTGTTTTAATGCTTGATGCATCAACTGGTATTCAAGCTCAAGATAAACATATTTTAGGCTTAGCTTTGGAACTTTCTAAAGCAATTGTTATCTGTGTTAATAAAATTGATTTATTGGATCAAGAAGAATTAAAAAAATGGAATAAGTTAATAGAATATGAATTTCAATTTGTTCCATATGCCAAAGTTGTCTATCTTTCAGCCTTAAAGAAAAAAAGAGTTCATTTATTAATGCCTCAAGTTATAGAAGCTTATCAAAATTATAATAAACAGATTAAAACATCATTACTAAATAAAGTTATAGAAGATGCAACAGCAATACATGAAGCTCCATCTTATAAAGGAAGAAGACTTAAAATATATTTTGTAAGTCAAGTAGACATATGTCCACCTAAATTTGAATTTAGTGTTAATGATAAGTCTTTAATTCATTTTAGTTATGAAAGATACTTAGAAAATCAAATAAGAAAGAATTTCGATTTAACAGGAACACCTATTATATTAAAGTTTAAAAATCATCGAGAAGAGTAGTTAATACTTTTCTTTTTTTCATATACTACTATAGAGGTGTTTATGGATTTTAATGATAATTTTTTTGATAAAGTAGAAAAAAAGACAAAAGTAAATAAAGATGTTATTTTGTCTTTAGCTAATAAATTAAAAAATAATATGAAAGATGAATCTACTATTAGAGATGTAATAAATTCTTTATGTAGTATTACTGGTAAAAATATAAGTGAAGATAAAGTAGAAAAGATAATCAAAAAAGTAAAAGATAACGATATTCCCAATGTAAAAAATATGTTTTAGTTATTTTCTATTTAATAATTTATCTAATGAATAATGATATTTTTTAGAAAATTCTATAGCATACATTGTTGTAATTAAAGTTTTACCTGTTTCATATTTATGAATATTTGATTGAGTGGTATTTATATCTTTTGCCACTTCTTTTTGAGTTATATTATGTTCTAAACGTACTTTTCTTAGATTACTAGATACATTTTTAAGATTAATCTTATTATTTTTAGATATAAATTTATTATCATCATTAGTTAAATTTGTAAGATAATCAAGACTAATATTATATTTATTAGATAATGCAAAGAGTCTTTTAAGAGGAATAATATCTTTTCCAGTTTCCCAACCAGCATAGGTTGCTCTTTTTACATTTAATAACTCTGCAATTTCTTTTTGAGTATATCCTTCATATATTCTTCTTTCTTTTAATCTTGTAAATGACATACTATCACCAATAACTATTTTAGATATCATCTTTTAACTTTTATTATTTTGGTGGGTAATTGTGATATTATGCTAAAAAAATATTATAATTAGGGAATTTATCTTGCTTTTAGGTTGTTTTAAAAGTATAATAATAATCGTGTTTTTAAGGGAGTGATGATATGTCTAAATTACCTGCTATGTTACTAAAAGGCTTATCTATCTTTCCTAATGAAGAAATAAAACTAGAACTAAATAATCCACTTACAGATAAATTAATAGATTTAAGTACAAAAAAGTTTCATAAAAAAATATTGATTGTTCTACCTAAAGATCCATTAGAAGAAAATGTCAAAGCAGAGGACTTGCCTACAGTTGTTGTTGAAAGTGTAATAAAACAAAAAATAGTATTACCAAATAATCATATTAGAATTGTTTTAATGGGTAAAAAGCGTATCAAAGTTAAGAAATTTTTTAATTCTTTAGATGATAAAGATATTTTAATGTGTGACTATGGTTATATTGATTTACCTAAGTTAGATGAAGAAGAAGAATTCACTTTAAAAAAAGAACTTATAAGATTATTAAAACAATATATAAGAACTAGCGATGATATAGATAATTCAATATTACAAGAAGCAAATGAAAATACGGATATATCTATTTTAACTGATAAACTCGCTATATTACTTAATTTATCACTTGAGAAAAGAACAAATTATATTGAAGAAATAAACCCGATAAAAAGAGCTAATAACTTAATAACTGATTTTATATACTGTTTACAATTATTAAAATTAGATAAAAAAGTTAATATGTCTTTGCAAAGAGAATTAGACCGTAATCAAAAAGAATTTATTATTAAAGAAAGAATTAAAGTATTAGAAAAAGAATTAGGCGAAGATAATAAAAGGGATATTGAAACTAGTTATTATGAAGATAGATTAAATCTTATTAATGTTACAAATAAAACTAAACAAAAAGTATTAAGAGAAATCAAAAAATACAGTATGTTAGATGAAACTAGTCCAGAAACATCTTTTGTAAGAAATTATTTAGAAACATTCTTTAATCTTCCATGGGATTACGAAAGAATAGAAGCAACTGATTTAAAATACATTAGTAGTGTTTTAAATAAGACACATTATGGACTAGAAGAAATAAAAAATAGAATATTAGAATATGCTGCGATGAAAAGTCGAAATCCAATGTTAGATAGCCCTATAATATGTTTAGTAGGTCCTCCAGGAATAGGAAAAAGTACAATAGCATCATCAATTGCTAATGCTTTAAATAGAGATTTTTATAAAATAAGTGTTGGAGGATTAAATGATTCATCAGAATTAATAGGTCATCGTCGTACATATTTAGGTTCTAGTCCTGGTAAAATATTGACATCAATATCCAAATGTGGAAGTAAAAATCCTGTTTTATTGATCGATGAAGTAGATAAAATGGTAAAAGATTATAAAGGAGATCCTGCTAGTGTCTTACTTGATATCTTAGATCCGAATTTAAATCAAACTTTTACAGATTCATATCTTGAAGAACCATTTGATTTAAGTCATGTATTATTTATTCTAACAGCAAATTATATTAATGATATTCCTATGGAATTAAGAGATAGATTAGAAATAATAGAATTATCTAGTTATACAACTATAGAAAAAGTTAAACTTGCTAAAGAGTATTTAATACCATCAATATATTTAGAATATCATATAAGTAATGATGAAGTTCAATTTAGTGATGATGCATTAGAATATTTAATTATAAACTATACTAATGAAGCAGGTGTACGTGATTTACGTCGTAAATTGTCATCTATTTTACGTAAAATAATAATGGTCTGTGTAAAGAAAAAAGAAACTTTACATATTTTGATAGAAAAGAAAGATGTAAAAGTTGTATATCAGGGTGTTCCCGGATGATGCTTCATTCTTATTTGACAAGCAAAGAATTGTTTTGCCTGGACTTATTAATGCTCTTGCTGTAACTCAGTCAGGTGGAAAAGTTTTACAGGTTGAATCTATAATGTATGATGGAAGTGGCAAAGTAAATATAACAGGATTACCAGGTGATATAATTAAAGAATCAATCCAAGTTGTTATTAGTTATCTAAAAGCTAATTCTAAAATATACCATTTTAATAAGGATGTTTTTAGTAAGAAAGATATTCACTTACACATGCTTGAAGGTGCAATACCTAAAAATGGTCCAAGTGCAGGTGTAGCAATTACTACTTCAATTATCAGTTTATTAAAAAATATAGTTGTTAGTGATAATGTTGCAATGACTGGTGAAATGACATTACGTGGTGAAATTATTAGAGTAGGCGGAATAAAAGAAAAAGTTATAAGTGCATATAACAGTGGAATAAAAAAGATTTATCTTCCATATGATAATAAGATAGATATTAAATATATACCTACAGCTATTATTAAGAAATTAGATATAGTTTTTGTGAAAACATATGAGGAAATATATAAAGATTTATTTTGTTAAAGTTCAAGAATTATTTCTTGAATT
>CAZJQA010000049.1:0-6565 GCA_964548285.1 uncultured Muribaculaceae bacterium | reverse complement strand
TATTAATGAAGAAAAAAAAGAAATTGTTGGAGAACCTAAAAATTTAGAGGAACAAGCTATATCTTTAGTTGGTAGAACTATATATGAAAAACTTGTTAAGGGTTATACAGAAAAGCAATGGCATCGTGATTGTAAAGATTTACCAGCATTTATTATTAAAAGATTACCAGTAAGATTAATTTATGATAATAATTATTTTAATGATAGATATCAATGTATACCTATGGGAGGTTATACATTATTAGTTGAAAAAATGTTAGAAGGAATTGATGTAAGACTTAATACAGATTTCTTTAAAGATAAAGAATTAAAAAATATTGCTGATAAGATTATTTATACAGGAGCGATAGATGAGTATTTTGATTATAGATTAGGTAAACTAGAATATCGTTCATTAAAGTTTGATACTAAAATTATGGATGTTGAAAATTATCAAGGTAATGCAGTAGTTAATTATACTGGACATGAAGTAGAATATACTAGAGTTATCGAACATAAACATTTTGAATATGTTAAAGATAATCCTAAGACTGTTATTACTTTTGAGTATCCAAGTGATTATAAAGAAGGAATGGAAAAGTTCTATACAATTAATGATGAAAAGAATAATACTTTGGCAGAGGAGTATAGAAATTTGGCAAGTAAAGAAGAAAATGTTTATTTTGGTGGAAGACTAGCTGAATATAAATATTATGATATGGATGATGTTATTAAAAGTGCATTTGAATTAGTAAATAAATTAGATTAATTTTATAATTAATCTTTTTTTATATTTCGACATAATAAGACAGTTTTATCTCTTTACTGTTTTATAAAACTTTGTTAATATAAAAACTGTTAATTTATTTCATAATTATATTTTTGATATATAAAACGAATGTTCGTAAAAATGTTGACAAAGGTATAAAGATATATTAAAATTAAGATGTTGAAAAGATATGGAGGATTTGTATGAAAACAACAAAAGATATTAAAGATAAGGATAAAACTTTAGATGCAGTTTTAGCTGATATTGAAAAACAATTTGGTAAAGGTTCTATTATGAAACTTGGAAGTAGTGAACATATGGAAATTGATACTACTTCAACTGGTTCATTATCACTTGATATTGCATTAGGTGTTGGTGGATATCCCAAAGGAAGAATTATTGAAATATATGGACCTGAATCTTCAGGTAAAACAACTTTTGCTCTTCAAGCTATTGCAGAGGTTCAAAAGGCTGGTGGAAGAGCAGCATTCATTGATGCTGAACACGCTTTAGATCCAGTATATGCAAGAAATCTTGGAGTTGATATTAATGAACTTTTATTATCTCAACCTGATACTGGTGAACAAGCATTAGAAATATGTGATGCTTTAGTTAAAAGTGAAGCTATTAATATTATTGTTATAGATTCAGTTGCAGCGTTAGTTCCACAAGCAGAAATTGATGGAGATATGGGAGATTCTCATATTGGTTTACAAGCAAGACTTATGTCTCAAGCTTTAAGAAAATTATCTGGTACTATTTCTAAGACAAAAACAACTGCTATCTTCATTAATCAATTACGTGAAAAGGTAGGGGTTATGTTTGGTAATCCTGAAACAACACCTGGTGGTAGAGCATTAAAGTTTTATGCAACAATTAGACTTGATGTTCGTCGTGGTGAACAAATCAAATCTGGTGATCAAGTAATAGGTAATCGTACAAATATTAAAATTGTTAAAAACAAGGTTGCGCCTCCATTTAAAACTGCTAGTGTAGATATTATGTATGGTGAAGGTGTGTCATATGAAGGGGAATTAATTGATATTGCTTCTTCATTAGATATAGTTGAAAAATCTGGTGCATGGTATGCTTATAATGGTGAAAAGATTGGTCAAGGAAGAGAAAATGCTAAACAATATTTAAAAGATAATCCAAATATTTTAGAAGAAATTGATAATAAAATAAGAGAACATTATGGTTTTAAAAAAAGAGAAGCAACTCCACAATTGGTAGATGAAAAATAAAGGCGGTGTATAAATGAAGTTTTATATTTATACACTTGGTTGTAAAGTTAATGCTTATGAATCTGAAGTGATGAAAGAAAAATTATTAGCAAATGGTTATATATATGATGAAGAACATCCTGATATTGTTATTGTTAATACTTGTAGTGTTACAAATATGGCTGATAATAAATCTAAGAAAATGGTTCGTCATTTCAAAAAGCTTTTTCCAAAATCCAAGATTGTGGTAGCGGGTTGTTCAACAGAAAATAAAGAAAAAGAATATTCAAATATGGATATTGATATCTTGATAGGTAATGTTAAAAAAAGTGAAATAGTTGAATTATTAAAAGAAGATAATTATAAATATTTTGCTCATACGAGAAAGTTACCATTTGAAGATATGACAATTAATTCTTTTACTACCCATAATAGAGCATTTATCAAAATAGAAGATGGATGTGATAACTTCTGTAGTTATTGTATTATACCTTTTACAAGAGGAAGCATACGTTCAAAAGATTTTGAAAAAGTAATAAGTGAAGTAAAAACGTTAGTAGAGCATGGTCATAAAGAAATTGTTTTAACTGGAATTCATACAGGATCATATAATTCAGAAGGAAAAGATTTAACTGATGTTATTCATGAGATAAGTAAGATTGATGGACTTGAAAGAATTAGAATATCTTCTATTGAAGCAACAGAGTTAAATGATAAATTCTTAGAAGAATTAAAAGTTAATTCTAAAATATGTAATCATTTACATATTCCAATACAATCTGGTAGCAATACAATTCTAAAAAGTATGAAAAGAAAGTATACATTAGATGAATACGAAAAAATTATAGATAAGGTTCGTAATGTGCGTCCAAATATTTCTATTTCTACAGACTTAATTGTAGGTTTTCCAGGTGAGAGTGAAGAACTCTTTAAAGAAACTTTAGACACTTTAAATAGAATTAAATTTAGTAAAATACATGTTTTTACATATTCAAAAAGAGATGGAACTGCCGCGGCTTTAATGCCTAATCAAATTGATGAAGCAATAAAAAAAGATAGAAGTCGAGTAGTATTTGAATTAAGTAGCAAATTTGAAGAAGAATATGCCATAAAATTTATTGGAAGTGAAATAGAAGTTTTAGTAGAAACAGGTAACATAGGAACAAGTTCAAATTATTTAAAAGTTCTATTAAATGATAATTTCAAAGTAAATTCTATTGTTAAAGTTATTCCTAAAGAATACAGTGATGGTTTACTTAAAATCTAATTTACTTAAAATTTAACCTGTGTTATAATTTTTGTGAAAGAATAAGGGTGATTGTGATGTTTCCAACAGGTGAATTAAAAGAATATAATTTTACAAAGAATGGTAATTATATTGGACAAATTCATTACAATTTAAATTTTCCTTTTACGAGTGAATTTGGAATACCAATTAATCGTAATGGACAAAGAGAAATTGAATCAATTGGCAGAATTGATACAAAAATATTAGATAACTTTATTATAACATCATTAAATAATTATTATGAAAGTATTAATTTGTCTAAATCTTTTGAAGAAAAAAAGACAAGAACTATAGAGTATCAAAATTTATATTATTTATGGCAAAAGGTTACTGAAGCTAAAAATAATGATAATTATAATATAAATAATTATTATAATGATATATATTATCGTTTGACTTTATTAGGATATCATATTAATTAACGGTAGGTGAAGCACATGCAAACTATTAAAGGTTGTATTAGACATATAATATATACGGCACCATCATCATTCATGGTTGCCGTTTTTAAAGTTAAAGAGGCAAGTGAAGAAATTGCAAATCTAAAAAACAGAACTATCACGGTTGCTGGAACCTTATTGATGCCATCTTTTGAAGATAACTATCTTTTAACTGGAGAATATACATATGATGAAAGATATGGAGATGAATTTAAATTTAATCAATTCCAAAAGTTGGTTCCCGAGGGTAAAGATGCAGTTATAGAATTTTTAACTAGTCCTTTGATAAAAGGATGTGGAGAAAAAACAGCCACAGCGATAGTTGAATCTTTAGGTGAAGATGCTTTAAATATCATCAAAAATAACCGCGATTGTCTATTATCAATCCCGGGAATAAGTGTAAGTAAAGCAGATAGAATATATACATCTATTCTAAAATATTCAATGATTGATGATATTTTAATTTCATTACAAAAAAAGGGTTTTAGTATGTCGGAAGCAACCAAGATTATTAATAAATATGAAGATAAAACATTAGTGTTCTTAGAAGAAAATATGTATTTATTTAAAGAGTTTGTTCCCTTTAAAAAAATAGATAGTATATATTTAAGTGATCATGAATTTGATACAGAAGTACGTATTAAAGCTTGTTTAGTTGAAACAATGGAAGAATTATCTGATAAAGAAGGACATACTTATTATACCGAGGGAATGATTAAAGAAAATATATTGAAAAGTTATGGAATAGAGTTAAACGATACATTATTTGATAAATATGTTTTAAATAATCATGATATTTATGTTGAAGATGATAGAATTTATTTACTTAAATATTATGATATGGAAGTAAATATTGCGAGAAGATTAAAAAGTATTTATAATGCCTCTATAAGAGAGATAAAAAATATAGATAAAAAAATAATTGACTTTGAACATAAGATAAATGTTATATATAATGAAGAGCAAAAACAAGCAATTAAAACAGCTTTAGAATCTAAAATTTCCATTATATCAGGAGGACCTGGAACTGGTAAAACAACAATTATTAAAGCTATAACTTCTTTATATTCAGATATTTATAAGTTAAGTGGAATAGATAAAACCACTATGATAGCTTTACTAGCTCCAACAGGAAGAGCGGCTAAAAAATTGTCATTAAGTACAGGATTACCATCAAGTACTATTCACAGATTCTTAAAATGGAATAAAGATACTGATACATTTTCTGTTAATAGAGAAAATCCTAACTTACAAAAACTAATTATCGTTGATGAATGTTCCATGATAGACACCAATTTATTTTCCTCATTATTAGATGGAATTTTAGATAATGTACAATTAGTGCTAGTAGGTGATACATTCCAACTTCCATCTGTTTCATCAGGTATGATTTTAGAAGATTTAAAACAATCAAAAATATTCCCATTTACATCTTTAGAAACAATTTATCGTCAAAGTAATAATTCATATATCCCCTTTTTAGCTAAAGAAATAAGAGAAGATAAGATAGGAGATACTTATTTAGAAAAAAAAGATGATTATAATTTTATATCATGTTCAAAAGAAAATATTAAACCATTATTAGAGAAAATAATTAGAATGTGTTTAGATAAAGGACTTAATACATATGATATAGAAGTTTTAGCTCCAATGTATAAAGGTGAAAACGGAATTGATAATTTAAATAAATTATTACAAGGAATATTTAATCCTCATGATCCATTAAGTATGGAAGTAAATGTCTCAGATGTTACATATCGTGTTGGTGATAAAGTTTTACAGCTAGTAAATAATCCTGATACCAATGTCTTTAATGGCGATATTGGTTATATTGAAAGAATATATACTGCTCATGTACCAAAGACTCATTTAGAAGTTGTTATTAATTTTGATGGAAATAGAGTAATATATAAAAAAGAAGATTTAACCAGTATTAAACATGCTTATGCTATAACAATCCATAAGTCTCAAGGTTCTGAATTTCCTCATGTTATAATGCCACTTACAACATCATATAAAAAGATGTTATATAACAAATTAATATATACAGGTGTATCTCGTGCCAAGAATAGTTTAATTATAATTGGAGAAGAAGAAGCCTTCTTATATTCTGTACATAATAATTATGCTGATAATAGATTAACATCATTGAAATTAAAATTATGGTATATATTTGATAAAAATGTATCATTATAATAATGGGTGATAAATATGAAAAAAATGTTATTAGGTGCAATGATGGGAACTGCATTAGGTTTTTCTTTATCTTCTTATGTGATGAACAATACAGCAGCTAGAAGAAAAATGGACAAAGTTATTAATAATGCTTTAGATAGTGCAGAAGAAATTAGTAACAATATGAAAAAGAGTATGAAAAAATAATTTTCATACTCTTTTTCGTATATATACTTTAATTGATTACATAATAATAATGGTGAAAAAAATGAATAATGATCAATATTTTAAATTGGTAAATAAGTACAACCCTCCTAAAAAAAAATTTAGAAATCAGTTCTATGCTTTTTTATGTGGAGGATTTTTAGGTTTCTTTAGTGAATTAGTCGCGTATTTTTTAGAAAACTCTTTTGCTTTAAGTAAAGAAGAAGCGTGTTCATACATTTGTTTAATAATGATTTTTGGAGCTTCTTTATTCACGGCATTAGGCTTTTTTGATACATTAGTAGTTAAATATAAATCAGGTTTAATAATACCAACTACAGGATTTGCTCATTCTCTTACTAGTTCTGCTATGGATTATAAAAGAGATGGTCTTATTTTAGGAGTAGGAGCTAACACATTCAAACTTGCAGGCAGTGTACTACTATATGGTATTCTAGGATCATTTTTTATTGGAATATTAGGAGTG
>CAZJQA010000048.1:1755-6569 GCA_964548285.1 uncultured Muribaculaceae bacterium | reverse complement strand
AGGTAAATAATTATATTAATGAAATAAGAAATGCTTAATGAAGTATTTCTTTTTTCTTTTTTCTTGCATAATTAAGCAAATATTTGTATAATTAACATATAAATAGAGTAAGAGGGAAGAAATATGAATAATGAAAATAATGAACAAAATAATAATTTAGGAAGTATGAATCTAGGTTCAATTAATCTAAATGAAAACCCTAGTACTATTCCTGTTACAAATGCGGATACAATTAATCCTACTAATCTAGGATCTAATATATCTAACAATGTTGAAAGTATTGAAAGTTTAGATCAAACAACAACTATTCCAACTAATAATGTTGTTAACAATACTCCAATTAATTTAAATCCTATGGGAATGGATACTGGTGTTTTAAATCAAGTTGATAATATATCTAGTCCAAGTGAACCAGAACCATTGACATCTACAACATTAACAGAAAATTCTTCTGTAAATTTGGGTGCTTCTAATGTTTCTAATAATAATCCTGGATATACTAATCCTATTAATCTAGGAGTTCCAACACCTCCACCACTACCTACAACTGAGATGGCTCCTCAAACAAAACCAAAGAAGAAAGTAAATATTGTTCTTATATTAGTTTTAGTTTTAGTTTTAGTAGCGGCTATAGGTGGCGGAGTTTATTATGTCTTAGTTAAAAGTAAACAAAAAGCAATTGTTATTAATCCTTTAAAGTCTCAGATAGAATTAGGAACAATTATTGATACAACTAACTATAAATCACTTGTAAGTGTTTCAAATTATTCTGGTACTTGTAGTGTTGGAGGAGATAAAGTTGATACAACTAAAGTTGGAACTTATTCATATACGATTACTTGTGATAAAGTAACAAAGACTTATCAAATTAAAGTTCTTGATAGTAAGGAACCGGTTGTTGTAACAAAAGATTTAATTGTTCTTCCAAATACTAAAGTAGCAGCTAAAGATTTTGTTTCAAGTGTTGAAGATGCTTCTAAAGTAACATTTGAAACAAAAGAAGAAATTAAGACATCTGAAGAAGGAGAATTTAATATCACTATAGTTGCAACTGATGCATATCAAAATGCAACAACTGTAGAAGCTAAGTTAACAGTAACAGCTAATGCTCCAACAACTTATCTATATTGTGAAGATACTAAAAATGCAAGTGATACATTAAAAACAACATATCGTTTTGGATTAAGTAATGATTATAATGTTGTTTTAAGTGAAGCTAAAAATAAATTTATATATAAAAATGAAGATGATTATACTAAAGCTGTTTTAGAATATGAAACTAATAAAGAATTAAATGGTATAAGTGGAAGTGTTACTTATGATGAAGATAATTATACTATTACAATCACAAGTAAAGTTGATGAAAATAAATTTATAACAAGTAACAGTTTAACAGAAATGCCAAAAACTGATACAGAAATTCAAACAATCTTTAATGATTCATGTATGATGCAATTCGAATAAAATTAAACATATAAACTAAAAAGACTGCCATATTAATAATGGTGGTCTTTTTTATGAAAAAAATATTATGGGGTTTTATTATGATATTAATAAGTTTATCTTTAGTAAAAACTGATAATACTTATGCCTATAAACAAATTATAAATAGTAATGATTTAGTGAAGTATATTGAAAATAATAATTTATATAATATAAATTATATATGTGCAAATGATTATTGTGATTATTTAAGAAGTGTAAATTTAATTAGAGCTATAGATATATTTAAAGAACGATATTTAGAATATTTAAAAGGAAAAATGAGTGAAGAAGAAGCTTTAGACGTTATTATAAAAGGATTTATGATAACAGATTATAAAACTATTTAATATTGCATCCTTGATAATAATTTTTCTTTATCATTTCTTTATCTATATCATTTAAGACAACAAATTTTTTTAATAACCATGTAGGTTCAATCAAATCATTTTTGTTAGGATCTCCTGTAATACGACATATAACTATTTTAGGATCTAAATAACTTAATTGTTCAGTTACGATATCAATATATTCTTCTTTTGTAAGTATATGAAATTTATTTTTATTATAGATTTTTTCTAATGGAGTATTATGACTTATAAAAAGCATATGAATTTTAATTCCAAAAATACCTAATTGATTTAAAAATTTAACAGTATATATCATATCTTCTTTAGTTTCATTCATAAGTCCATTAATGATGTGGACGACAACTTTAATTTTTCTTTTTTTAAGTTCATTAATACATTTTATAAAATTATCTAAATCATGACCTCGATTAATTAATTTTAATGTTTTATCATGCATTGATTGTAAACCAATTTCCATTGTAAGATCAGTTTTTTTATTAAGTTCTTCTAAAAAATCATACATTTCATCACTTATTGAATCGCTTCTAGTAGCAATATCAATACCAATAACATTTTTGTAAGATAGAACTTCTAAGAAATTTTTCTTTAAGGTGTTTATATCACCATATGTATTAGTCCCGGCTTGAAAATAGGCAATATAATAGGCATCTGGCCATTTGTTTTCCATCATTTCTTTAATTTTACTAAATTGTACTTTTAAAGAATCGTTTTTATTTCCTCCAAAATCACCACTTTCATTAGAACAATATATACATCCATATCCATTCTTTTTATTAGGGCAACTAAGGCCTTGATTTAAACTTACTTTAAATACTTTCTTATGATATTTATTTTTATAATAATAATTTAAAGTGTGATATCTTTTATTATCTAATGTATATGAAAACATAAAAAACACCTCGGTGATTATTTTATCATATAATTATAGCATTTTGCTTTTTTTTATATTATAATACTTTAGAGGATAGGTAATATTATGGAAAACGATTTATTAAATGATTTAGAAAAATATTCAAGAAAGATATTAAGTAATATTTCAAAATTATATGGGGCTTATTTAGGTCAAGAAAATAATAAGAAGTTACAAGAATTATTAGAACCTAGTACACATTTTATAAAGATTGAAACTGAAAATAGAATTGATAACTTAACAAATAATTTGAGTAATAGAATTTTTCAACATTTTAATGAAGAAGTTATTAAAGATAATAATATTATAATTAAAGTTAAACCTAATTATAATAAAGATGAAGTATTAAAAAGTGTTGAGGAAAAGTTGCCATATTATTTATTAAATTATTTTATTCATACAGATAATTTAAATAACAGTGATGATAAAGAAAAGAAGTATGCTAAATTTATTAAAGATGGATTAATAAAAACATATGGGGATAATTTAGTACAAGAATTTAATTTACCTCATAGTAATGAAGTAGTTTATACTCCTAATAAAAAATTAGTTATAGAAATGCTTAATATGTTACAAGAAGTTACTTATAAAAGATTAAGTGATGAAGAAAATATTGATAAAGATAGTATTATGAATAAAGTTAATGCTGATACTAATTTGATTGTTTTTAATTATAATATTAGATATATAGAACAAATGATAGATTTATATAAAGAAAAGGGAAATAATGTTAGTACAACTTTATATAATTTATATAATAATTATCTTGATAAAGAAGAATATGTTCAGATATATAATTTACTAATTAGTGAATTTAAGTATGATACAATAACAACTGATAATTATATAAATCAAATGTATCAAAATGGAACTAAAAGTTATGCAAATAATATATTAACTAAAATGAATTTGGATTTAAATAAACAAAATGGAAGTTATGATCGTATAAAGGATATTATTGATAATATATTTAAAAATAATATAAATATGGGTGTTTCTTCACAAAAGGGAAATACAAGAACTAGAACTTTGGGGACAAGTGGTTTTTTACAAGGCACGATTATTTTTGCTATGTGTTTAATAAGTGGTGTACTTATTGCAATGTTATTAAGATAGAAAGGGATTAGTATGAATACGGAATATCTAAGAGTTAATTATGAAAATAATAAAGCTAAAGCAGAATGTGTATTTGAAGGCAAGACATACCGTATAACAGTATTAACTGAAAGATTAGTAAGACTAGAGTATAGTAAAACTGGTGATTTTTTTGATGATTTAACTGAACAAGTAGTTAATCGTAATTTTCCTATTCCTAAATTTGATGTTAAAGAAGATGATAAGTATTTAGAAATAAATACTAGTTATTTTCTTTTAAAATATCATAAAGAAAAACCATTTGAAGGTTTTAATATAGAAATAGTTTTAAAAAAAGAAGATGGAACATCGGCTCCTAATCCATGGAATATAAGAAGTAAAGAGGTTCGTAATTTTAAAGCTAGTGGTAGAGGTATACTTGAAGATAAGATGGATTTTATAAAAGGATTATATTCTACTGATGGTTATGTAACAATAGATGATTCTAAAAGTCTTATTATCAATTCTGATGGCTTTTTAAGCAATAGTAATATTCCTCGAATTGATTTATATGTTTTAACATATCGTCGTAGTTTTGGATATGCTTTATCTGATTATTTCCAATTAACAGGTTATCCTCCATTAATACCAAGATATGCCCTTGGTATATGGTGGAATAAAAATGAAATATATAATTTTCAAGATATAGAACATATAGTTAATAATTTTAATAAATATAATATTCCTTTATCAGTTATATTGTTAGATGAGTTTTGGCATTTAAAAGATAGTAGGGATTTATCTTTATATCATACAGGATTTACTTTTAATCGTAATTTATTTAGTGATCCTAATAATTTAACAAAATATCTTCATGAAAGAGGAATTAAATTGGGACTTATGATCGATCCAACAGAAGGAATTTATCCTCATGAAGATAGATATCAAAATGTTATAAATAAATTAGGAATAAATGG
>CAZJQA010000048.1:0-1745 GCA_964548285.1 uncultured Muribaculaceae bacterium | reverse complement strand
GTAATAATATTATTCCTTTTAATGTTTTTGATAAAAAGATTATTGAAACTTATTTTAATGATATTATTAAGTATTTAGATGATTTTGGAATAGATTTTTATGCTCTTGATTATCGTAATATGGGAGAAGTTGAAAGAAGAGTATTAACTAATTATCATTTTAAATATAGTGATTATAAACGTGAAAAAAGAGGAATGCTTTTAGCTCCAAATACTTTTGTTGCTTCTCATCGTCAAGGGATTTTGTTTAGTCATTATGAAGATGTTTCTTGGAATACATTAAATAATAATCCTTATTTTAATTTGATGGGTTCTAATAAAGGTCTTTCATGGTGGAGTCATGATATAGGTGGATATTATCATGGTATAGAAGAAGATGAATTGTACCTTCGTTGGATTGAACTTGCAACTTTTAGTCCTATATTTAGATTATCATCTAAAGGTGGTAAGTACTTTAAAAGAGAACCATGGGCATGGGATGTTAAAACATTAAAAATTGTTTCTGATTATACTATATTAAGACAACGTTTAATTCCATATTTATATTCAGAAAATTATAAATATCATAAGACAGGATTACCTCTTATTGAACCATTATATTATACTAATCCTAGTATATATGATGAACCTATCTATAAAAATGAATATTACTTTGGAAGTGAATTGTTAGTTTGTCCTATAACTGAGAAAAAAGATTATTTAATGAATCGTACGTTAAAAAGAATATATCTTCCTAAGGGTACTTGGTATGAATTAAAAACTGGTAAAAGATTTATTGGAGATAAACGTTATGTAGTTTTTTATCGTGATGAAGATTATCCTGTTTTTGCTAAATCTGGTTCAATTATTCCTTTAGCTAATTTAGAGAAAAATAAAAATGTTACTGATAGTCCGAAAGATATGGAGATAGTTATATTTCCGGGAAAGAGTAATATTTATAATTTATATGAAGATGATGGATATTCTAATTTATATAAAGAAGGATATTATTTATTAAGTGCAATTGATTATAATTATTTAAAGAATAATTATACAGTTATAATTCATCCTGTATCTGGTAAAAATGGTATTATAACTCCAACAAGAAATTATAAAATAAGATTTAAAAATACACGTAAAGCTAAAGATGTCTTAGTATATTTAAATCAAGATATATATTCATATGATTCATATGTAGATGATACGGATTTTATAGTAGAAATTAATGATGTTCCTACAAGTAAACAATTATCTATAAATTGTAAGGGTAAAGATATAGAAATAGATTCATTAAGATTAATTAATGAAGATATAGATTCTATTATTAGTGATTTACAAATTAAAACAACATTAAAAGATATGATTGCAAATATTATATTTAGTGATATGCCATTTGCTAAAAAAAGAATTGCTTTACGTAAATTAAAGAGGAATGGATTAGAATCTAAATTTATTAAAATGTTCTTAAAATTGATTGAATATGCAGAAGAGGTTTAGAATGAATAAGAAGGGATTTACTTTGGTAGAATTGTTAGTGGTTATAGCAATAATTGTTATTCTAACAGGAATAGGTATTCCAATATATAATAATGTTAGAAATATGGCTAATGAAAGATTATATCAAAGTAAGGTTAAAGCTATTGAAACAGCTGCAATATTATATTTTAATGAAACTAATAGAAATATCTTTAATGTTAAGAATTTAATAGAAGATGGTAAGTTATCTCCAGATAATCAAACTGGAGAATATATTGATCCGCGTAATAA
>CAZJQA010000047.1:0-6687 GCA_964548285.1 uncultured Muribaculaceae bacterium | reverse complement strand
GGCTGATAGCCATATATGCCATTAGGTCGACATTTTGATATTCTTATTATACCAAGTTTCAGACCTTTTATAACTCCATAATAGTTTATTGCTTCTTTAGTGTACTCGCTACAAGTTGGAATACATCGACAATATTTATGGGTATGTAATGGTGTTACTTGATATAGATTAATTAAAAATATAATAAATCTTTTTATATATATCACCAAATATATTTTAGCAAAAAAAAACTAACTTGTAAAATCTTAGCTTTTTATGTATAATTTACTAGGTGATAGTTATGGATTTTGTTGAGTTTTTTAAAAACTATAATATCAATTTAACAGACGTTTCTTTAATGCAAAGAGCATTTACTCACACATCATACGCTAATGAGCACAATGTTCTTTCTTATGAAAGACTAGAATTTTTAGGAGATGCTGTTCTTGAATTAGTAACTAGTGAATATTTTTATTTAAACTCTACTTTGGCTGAAGGAGCTATGAGTAAAAAAAGAGCAAGTTTTGTATGTGAGGAAGCTTTAGCTACATATTCAAAAAAAATAGGTTTAAATAAGTATATTAGAGTTGGTAATGGTGAATTGAATAATATTAATGACACAATCATCGCAGATGTCTTTGAAGCAGTTCTAGCAGTAATTTACTTAGAATGTGGATTTAATAAAGCAAAAGAATATATCGATAAAATTATTATTCCTTATATTAATGCTGATGTTCATTTTTTAGAAGATTATAAATCTTTATTACAAGAGTTAGTGCAAACAGATAAAGAAAGTTTAGTTTATGATGTTGTAGATGAAATGGGTCCAGCACATGATAAAACATTCGTTGTTGAAGTAAAAATTGATGGTATAACATATGGGAAAGGTATAGGTCATAGCAAGAAAGAAGCCGAACAACAAGCAGCACGAGATGCCTATATGAAAAGAGCGAAGTAGTATGAGATTAAAAAGTATAAAAATAAATGGCTTTAAGTCATTTGCTGATAAAACAGAGATTGAGTTTAAGACAGACATTACCGCGGTTGTAGGACCTAACGGATCAGGAAAGAGTAATATAGTTGATGCCGTACGCTGGGTTTTAGGAGAACAATCTGTTAAATCACTACGTGGTACGAACTCTATGAATGATTGTATATTTCAAGGTAGTGAAAAAAGAAACGCTTCTAAAAGATGTGAGGTAACATTAACATTTGATAATTCTACTAAATTTTTAAATACGGATTTAAGTGAAGTAGAGATTAAAAGAATTTTATATTCTAGTGGAGAAAATGAATATTATATAAATAATTCTAAAGTTAAACTTAAAGATATAACTAATATTCTTCTTGACAGTGGTATTGGTATAAATAGTTTTAATATCATTTCTCAGGGTAATATAGAAGAAATTATTAAGTCTAAGCCTATTGATAGAAGAACTATTTTAGAAAATGCTTCTGGAGTTTTAAAGTATAAAAATCGTAAGATTGAAAGTATAAAGAAACTAGATAAAACTAAAGATAATATATCTAAAATAGAATTAGTAATAAATGAACTTAAAACCAGTTTAGAACCATTAAAAAAACAAAGTGAAGATGCTAAGTTATATTTGAGTTATCAAAATGATTTAAAAGATTTAGATATTGCCTTAGCAGTATATGATATAGATAATATAAAGAAAGATTATGATAAACTAAATGAAGAAATAGATGAATTAGAAAAAGAAAAATTAGGTATAGAAACAAGTTCAAATAAAGCTAATAATGATATTGAAGTTTTAAATAAGGAATCTTTAGATTTAGAGGCAAAGATCAATAAATTAAATGATGATATTTTAGTTATAAAAGATAGTATATCAAAGAAGAATAACGAATTATCTTTATTAAAAGAAAAAGAAAAAGAAAATATTAAAAAAGATTCTTTAAAAGATAATATTATTAAAAGTAAAGAAGAAGAGGTTAGTTTAACTAGTTCTTTAGAAAAAGAAAAATTTCATTTAAATGAATTATTATCATCTTTAAAAGAATTAGAAAATAATTTAAAAAAGATTAATAATGAATTAACTATTAAAGAAGTAACAAATATTAAAGAAGAAAACGAATTAAATAGTAAAAAGAAAGATTATTATAATTTATCATTAGAAATTAAAGCTTTAGAAAATAGTATTCGTAATAATGATTTTATGCCATATGCAGTTAAGAATATCTTAAATAACCCACGTTTAAAAGGTATAAATGATGTTATATCAAAACTAATATCTTATGAAGATTTATATGATACAGCAATTACTACTGCCTTAGGAGCTAGTCGTAACTTTATTGTAACTGATAATGAAGAAAATGCCCGCGATGCAATTAATTATTTAAAAAAAGAAAAACTTGGAAGAGCAACATTTTTCCCATTAAATATTATAAAATCACGCAAGATTAATAATATGAAACTAGATAAAGAAGATGGATATATTGGTATTGCATCAGATTTAGTTAAATATGATTTAAAATATAGTAATATTATTGAAAATGTCTTAGGTAATATTATAATCGTTAACAGTGTAGATGATTTTAAAAATGTAGGTAATAAAACTAATCATCTTTATAAACTAGTATCTTTAAGTGGCGATGTAATGCATCCGGGTGGATCTTTAACTGGTGGATTTAATAATAATACTACTAGTGATAATATTAGTCTTAAAAATAAGAAGAAAGAGTTTGAAAATCTTGAAAAAGATATTGAAAAACTAAACACGAAGATTGATCACTATAATAGTTTTAAAATGAGTAATAAACAAGCTGAAGAAAAATTATTAAAAGATATTAGTATTAAGAATAATGAAATATATAATGTCAAAATAAATATAAGTAATTTAGAAAATCATTTAAATAATATTAAAGATGTAATTAAATCTTCTAACTCTTTATTAGAAGATAATATAAGTAAAGATTTATTATTAATATTAGATAGTATTAAAGAAGAAGAAATAGAACTTGAAAAGAATATAGCAAGTTTAAATATGTATAAGAATAAGAAGAGTGATATATCATCAAAAATAGCTTTGCTTAATAAAGAATATCATGATCAAAATAGTAAAGTATATAAGGTTAATGAATCTTTAAAGAATAAACAAATAGAAATAAGTAAATATGATACTAAGATGGATTATTCATTAAACTTATTAAATGAAGAATATCATTTAACATATGAAAAAGCTAGTAATACATATTCTTTAGATATCGATAGTAATTTAGCTAGGGAAAAGGTTAAAGTATTAAGAAGTAAGATTAAAGCTTTAGGAATGGTTAATTTAGGAAGTATAAGTGAATATGAAAGAATTAATGAAAGATATACTTTCTTAGATAAACAAAGAAAAGATTTAGAGGATTCTTCTAATGATTTATTAGGTGTTATAACTGAGATGGATAAGATAATGGAAGAAAGACTTATTGATTCATTTAAAAAGATAAATGAAGAATTTAAAAAGACATTTAATAAGTTGTTTAATGGAGGTCATGGAGAACTTGTATTAACAAGTGATAATATATTAGAAACAGGAATTGATATTATAGCAAGCCCTCCAGGAAAGAGTTTAAATAATATTAACTTATTATCAGGTGGAGAAAAGACATTAACAGCAATTAGTTTGTTATTTGCAATACTAAATGTTTATCCGGTTCCATTTTGTATATTGGATGAAGTTGAAGCCGCTCTAGATGAAGCAAATGTTGAAAGATTTGGTAAATTCTTAAATGAATTAAAAGAGAAGAGTGAATTCATATTGATTACCCATAAAAAGAAAACTATGGAATACGCGAACACATTATATGGTATTACAATGGAAGAAAAGGGCGTATCTAAAGTTGTTTCTGTTAAGTTAGATTGATTATATAATATAAAAATGCGAGATTATATTTCTCGCATTTTATCTTGATTTTTAAAAGGATCTTTTGGATCTATTTTATCTACAAAAAGGATTCCATCTAAATGGTCCATTTCATGTTGAAAAGCAATAGCTATATCTTCACGAACACGAATTTGAAATTTATTTCCATCCATATCTTGAGCTTCAACTGTAATTCTTGCATATCTTGGAACAATTCCTTCAACACATCTATTAATACTTAGACATCCTTCACCTTCGCCAACATAGATTAATTCTTCACTATGAGAGATAATCTTAGGATTTATTATTATATAGTCTTCAAAGACACCTTTTTCAATTTCATCAACTATTACAAATATTCTTTTTTTAACCCCAATTTGAACGGCTGACAAACCCATTCCAGCACGTAGATTATATTTCTGCATCTCTTCTTCAATTTGACTCATTTTTAAATATGTTATCATGTCATTAATCATTTGTTTATCTTCGTTTTTTAGGGGGAACTTTACTTCAGAACTTTTTTGATGTAATATTTTTTCTTTTTCATCTAATATTTTTATATTTGGTAATTCCATAGTAACCTCCTTAACGAATGTATTATAGCAAAAAGTTAAATAAATATCAAATTTGCAAATAAAAAAAGAAAACCACAAGGTTTTCTAATTAGAGTTATTGTTATTAAATGACCAACCGGCTCCAATAATAATAACTAGAAGTATGAATAGTACTATCCATATAGCAGCACCTGTGCCGTAGCCAGATGTATATCCAGCATATGTATATGGCATTTGGTTTCCACCACAGAAGCCATTATTTCCATAGTAATACATAAAATTAACCTCCCAATCTTTCTAATATATTTTATTAGAAATTAGAATTTAGGTTACTTCTTAGTAATCTTTTCTACTACTTCTTTTACATTATTACCTTTAAAAGCATCAAGTACTTCAATTGGTACTGCAAATATTATAGTGTTAGAATGATCACTTGATACATCATATAAAGTTGCAAGAGGTCTTAAATGTAGAGCTCCGCGAGAATCAGCCATAATATTAGCAGCTTTTGCTAAGTTATTTGCAGATTCAACTTCACCAATTGATTTAGTTATAACAGCTTGTTTTTCTCTTTCAGCCTCAGCAACTTTAGCTATAACACGTTTCATTTCTTCTGGTAGGGCAACATCTTTTAATTCCACATTTTCAACTTTAATTCCCCATGGGTCAGTTGCTTTATCAATAATTGTACAAATATTTGTAGATATAACTTCACGATTACTTAATAATTCATCTAAAGTTACTGCTCCAACAGCATTACGCATTGTGGTTTGAGCAAGCTGTGAAACAGCATAATTAAAGTTTTGTACTTCATTGATACATTTACTAGCATCAAATATATTATAGTATAAAACAGCATTAATTTTTACAGAAACGTTATCTTTAGTTATCGCTTCTTGTTCAGGTACATCTACTGCCTTAGTTCTTATATCTACTTTTTGAAATGATTCGAAAATAGGCCATATAACATGCCATCCTGGTTTTAGTGTTTTAGAAAAATGTCCCATAACATATAGTAAACCTCTTTCATATTCATTTACTTGTTTTATAGATGAAAGTGCCACTAAAACAATAAAAATAATTATTCCAATTATAAATTCCATAATACTCCTTTCTAAATAAATTATATAGTAAAGTTAGAAAAAAATAAATACAAAGAATAATATTTATGTTATTATATTAATAAGGTAGGTGATAGAGTGAAGAGGATGTTTCATAGATTAGATAAACCTTTACTAATGTTATCTATTTTATTTACAATTCTTGGTTTAGTAATGATTTTAAGTGCCTCATCTGTTTCTACAGTATTAATGTATGAAGTTTCATCATCCTATTTTTTTAATAGACAATTAATAATTATGGTTGCTTCATATATAATAGGTCTTTTTATTTTAAGAATACCATTAAGTAGATATAAATTCTTTATTCCTTTTTACACAATCTCAGTAATAATATTTTTAATAGTTGTTAAAACATATGGAGTTATAGTAAATGGTGCTCAAAGTTGGATAAGTTTAGGATTTTTTAACTTACAACCATCGGAATTCGCTAAAACGGCAATAATTTTGCTTATGGCTTATTTTTATGAAGTAAGTTTAAAAAAGGAAAAACCTTTATGGTACAATTCACTTCCACTTTTAGTATCATTTATTATGCTAGTTTTAGTAGTTAGTCAACCTGATTTAGGTGGAGCAATAATTATCGCGGGAATAACTTTTCTTATATATATGAAGATACCTTTTTCAAAGAAGGATAAACTAACTATATATAAAATATTAGGAGCATTAGTAGTTATTTTTGCTTTAGTTTATGCTTATAAAGGAACTTCTATATTAAGTGCCCATCAACTTGCTAGATTAAATTATCAAAATCCATGTACTCGTTATGAAGAAAACACAGGATATCAGGTTTGTAACGGCTTTATAGCTATCCATAATGGTGGCTTAACTGGTTTAGGTTTAGGTAATTCAACACAAAAATATTTATATTTACCAGAAGCACACACAGATTTTATTTTTCCCATATTAGTGGAGGAATTAGGAGTTATAATAGCCATAATTATAATATTACTTTATTTATATATGTTATATCGTATTTTAGCAATTGCTAAAAAGGCAGATAGTATACGTAATACAATTATTTGTTATGGAACATTTGTTTATCTAAGTTTACACTTAATAGTTAATTTTATGGGAGTACTTGCTTTAATTCCATTAACAGGTGTTCCATTACCATTCTTATCATATGGAGGTAGTTTTAATATAAATGTAGTAATCATG
>CAZJQA010000046.1:0-6740 GCA_964548285.1 uncultured Muribaculaceae bacterium | reverse complement strand
TATTTAACCACAAAAAATATTGAATCAAAATCATATTTCATCATTGCTTATGATAATAAACAAGAACCAACTCATACTTTTATAGTTATAAAAGATGATAAATATTATTGGCTAGAACATTCATGGGAACCTTATAGAGGTATACACGAATATAACTCGCTAAATGAATTATTAAATGATGTAAAAATCAAATTTGAAGAAAGTATTAAAAAGCAAAATGTTAAAGATTATAAATTAAATATTTATGAATATAATAAGCCTAGATATAATTTAAATTGTATAGAATTTATGGAACATTGTGAAAAAGGATTAAAAATCAATATATAATTAAACTCTATACAACGCCTCACAGTTAAAATGAACTTAATCCGAGTTGATTTTTTTATAAATAAAATAAAAAAATGCCTTTTTATAAAGACATTTTTATTGTGTTTAATTCTTTGGCTTAATTACCTCTACACCACCCATATAAGGTTGTAGAACTTTAGGTATTTTAATTGAACCATCTTCTTGATAATTATTTTCAATAACCGCAATTAATCCACGTGGAGATGCAACAACTGTATTATTTAATGTATGAAGATAATATGTTTCTTTTTCTCCTTTCGCACGTATTCCTAGTCTTCTTGCTTGAGCATCACCTAAAGTACTACATGATCCAACTTCAAAATATTTTTGTTGTCTTGGACTCCAAGCCTCAACATCACAAGATTTTACCTTAAGATCTGCAAGATCACCTGAACAACATTCTAATAGACGAACAGGAACATCAAAACTTCTAAACAAATCAACTGTAAGTTTCCACATTTTATTATACCAATCCATAGAATCTTTTGGCTCACAGATTACAATCATTTCTTGTTTTTCAAATTGATGAACTCTATAAACTCCTCTTTCTTCTAATCCATGAGAACCAATTTCTTTACGGAAACAAGGAGAATAAGAAGTCATCGTAATAGGTAATTCTTCTTTTTTAATTATTTGATCTTTAAAACGTCCAATCATTGAATGTTCACTTGTTCCTATAAGATATAAATCTTCTCCCTCAATCTTATACATCATCGCTTCCATCTCTGGAAAAGACATAACACCTGTAACAACATCACTATGAATCATAAATGGTGGTATACAATATGTAAAACCAGCATTAATCATATAATCTCTAGCACACGCAAGCATTGCTTCATGTAATCGAGCAATATCACCAACTAAATAGTAAAAACCAACACCAGAAGTTCTACCAGAAGCTTCTTTATCAATACCATTAAATCTAGCCATTATATCAGCATGATGAGGTATTTCATAACTTGGAACTACTGGTTCGCCAAATCTTTCAACCTCAACATTTTCGGTATCATTTTTTCCAATAGGAACAGATTCATCCATAATTTGTGGAATCACTAACATATCTTCACGAATTTTCTTATCTAACTCTTCTTTTTCTGCTTCAAGTTTAATTATATTTTCTGATTCCATTTTAATTTTTTCTTTTATTTCATTAGCTTCTTCAATCTTTTTATCTTTCATTAAAAGACCAATTTCACCTGATAATTTGTTTTTTTCAGCCTTTAAATTATCACATTTAGTTTGAATTTCACGAGTTTTTTTATCCATCTCATAAACTTCATCTACAAGTGGTAATTTATCATCTTGAAATTTTTTCTTAATGTTTTCCTTTACTAAATCTCTATTTTCTCTTATCAATTTAATATCAATCATCTTAATTCCTCCTTATGTTTAAATCGATATTTATTAAATAAAAAAGAATGGTAACCCAAAGGAGTCCTAAGACTGTACCATCCTTTTATTTAACTTAATTATGATAACGGATTTACCCGGGCTTTTTTAAGCCTCTCAAAAGTAGATTCATTATAATTCTTATCTCTTCTCTCACCATATAAAGATTCTCTTAAATAACTAAATTATAATTACTATTCTTTCTCACTGATTTCTTACTTATTGTAACATATAAATTAATAAATTAAAATAATATATTTAAATATTTATCATTATTATTAATTAAATTGTTTTTTTATAAATAATGATACAAATGATAACCCAACAACACTTATTAATAATATAACAGATTGACCAATAATATTATCTCCTGTTTGAGGATTTACTTCATTATTTATTTCATTTGCTTTAGCAATAGTAAATGTTGAAACAGCATCTTTATTATTATTAAATACTACTTTAAAAGTATGATCACCATCTTCTAAATTATCAAGATATTCATTTGATAAAGTAATAATAGTACTACCTGATTTATCACTATAATACTTCTTATCAACTAATTTATTATCAACAAAAACTTTACCATTATCCTTGAATAATTCATAATTAGCATCAATTCTAAAAATTAAACCATTTGAATCATTTTCATAAACTTGATTATCACCATCTAAAACATTATATGAAGTTTTTAAATTTGCTTTATTAAAATCTATTTTTACAAACATAGGAGTAGCAGTAATTGTCTCATTATCTTTTGTAAATTGTTTGTCTTCTCCTTTAAACTCAAAAATAATACCATTTAAATCATAATCAAATGTACTATCCTCACTCTCAAAAAATGTTGATATTTCATCACTAGTATATCCATTATTCTTCAACGCTATTGATAAAATAGCATCTAAAAACATAGTTTCACTTACATTCCTATTAGCATCTTCAAAACTATTAATTTCATCACTATCATAGGTTAAAACATCATCTTCTACATTAAATAAAACCTCATGATATTCATAATTATAACTTCTATTAGTTATTACTAATTAATCATTTTTTAATTTAATACTATTCTCACTATAAATAACATCATCATATTTTTGAACACTAAATGAATCATCTTTATTCATATAATCTATAAAATCTTCAATAGTTGTAGTTTTAGGCTCAAACTCATCTTCAGAAATATTAGCTTTTTTAATATTAATTTTGCATGTAATTGGTGTAGATGTAATAGTTTCAGTTTTATCATCATTTTTAAATACTTGAGGTTCTCCAGTTTGTTCCAATAAAATACCATTCTTATCATAATCAAATGATTTAGTATCATCCTGTAAATATGTTTTAATCTCTTCATCTGTAAATCCATTTAATTTTAAAGATGTTTGAATTAAATAAATTAAATAAATCGAATGACTAACATTATTTGTAGCATCTTTAAAACTATTTATATCTAGAGAACTGTATTCAATAACATCATTTGCATAATCAAACAAAATATCATTATCTTCTGAAGTACTTGTTTTCCAGTCAATTTTTAATTCATCATCTTCATATGTAACATTTCCATTAAAGGAAGATGCTAATTTCCTTAAGTCTGTTACAAGAGCATCTGTTTTACTAGTAGCCGCAAAAACATTTGTAATACCAAATGTCATAACTGTCATTACTAAAGCTGTTGCAAGAAATTTTCTTTTCAATTTATTCACTCCTTTTAAAAATATGTCATTTCATGTAAGCTTTCTTAAATTTATTATAACATACACCTTTTAAATTAACTATATATTTTTTTACAAAAAAAAGATAGATTTCTCTATCTTTTCAATTATATTCTTTTATTTATTCTATCATTTACATAGAATATAAATTCTTCATAAGTAACTGTATGAGTTTCCTCTTTACCAAATTCACGATAACTAATTAATTTATTATCAACCTCATTTTGTCCTAAAATAATATTAATAGGTATCTTTTTTAAAGCAGATTCACGCATACGATATCCTAATTTTTCATTACGATCATCTAAAGAAACACGATATAAATCTTTTAATTTATCATAAACACTCTTAGCATATTCTCCATGATACTCAACATTTACAGGTAAAATATTAATACTAACTGGAGCAAGCCATAAAGGAAGTACTCCTTTTGTTTCTTCTAACAAAAAAGCAATAAAACGATCTAAAGACCCAAGTATAGCGCGATGAACAACAATTGGTCTTTCTTTTTCCCCATTATTATTTATATATTCAAGTTCAAACCTTTCAGGCAATTGATAATCAACTTGAACAGTAGATAATGTTACATCATGTCCAATTGCACTTTTTACTTGAACATCTATCTTAGGGCCATAAAATGCCGCTTCACCAATTGCTTCATAATAATTAACATTTTCTTCATTTAAAACTTCTCTTAAAGCTGTTTCACTCTTTTCCCATAAATCATCATTACCAAAATATTTTTCTACATTATCAGGATCTCTTAAAGATAATCTAAATCTATAATCTTTAAAGTCAAAATCTTTATATACATCTAATATTAGTTTTATAACCCCTTTAATTTCATCTTTTAATTGTTCTTTAGTACAGAAAATATGTGAATCATTTTGAGCAAAATTTCTTGTTCTTTCAATACCTGTTAAAGCTCCTGCAGCTTCATATCTAAAGTCATCTGCAATTTCAGCTATTCTAACAGGCAAATCACGATATGAATGTAAGAAACTCTTATACATTACCATATGATGAGGACAATTCATTGGTCTTAAAACATATGCTTCATTATCTAGTTCCATTTTAGGAAACATATCATCTTTATAATGATCCCAATGTCCACTTGTTTTATAAAGTTCAACATTACCTAAACATGGAGTCTTAACATGTTTATATCCAAGCTTAATCTCTTTATCCATTATATAATCACTTAATAATCTTCTAACAATAAAACCATTTGGTAACCACATAGGAAGTCCACTTCCAACTAATGGATCAAGCATATAAATACCTAACTCTTTTCCTAATTTACGATGATCTCTTTCTTTAGCATCCTCTAATTCTTGTAAATATTCATCTAATTCTTCAGGAGTTTTTAAACAAACACCATATATTCTTTGTAAAACTTTATTTTTAGAATCACCTTTATAATATGCTCCTGAAAATTTTAACAATTTAAAATTCTTACATTCTTTTACTGTATCAACATGAGGCCCACGACATAAATCAGTAAAGTCACCTTGAGAATATGTTGAAATAACTTCATTATCATCAAAGCCTTCTATTAAATCAATCTTATATGGATCATCTTTGAATTTTTCTAAAGCCTCTTCCTTTGTTATCTCTTGACGTATGATTCTTTTACCATCCTTAGCAAGTTTTTTCATAACTTTACTTATATTATCTAAATCATCTTCAGTTATAGTAACATCACCTAAATCCATATCATAATAGAATCCACTTTCAATAACTGGACCAACCCAAAACTTTGCATTTGGATAAATTTGTTTAACAGCTTGTGCCATTAAATGTGCACATGAATGATTTAATTTAAATAAATATTCATCTTCTTTAATATTTTTCATATTTCCCTCTTTCTAAAATAAAAAGAGATGGTCTAAGGAGTCCAAAAGACGTTACCATCCCTTTATTTAACTTAATTTCGATAACGGGTTATCCCCGGGTTTTATTAAACCTCTATAAAAGTAGTAATATAAATCTTCTTGTTTATTCACACCAACCATAAACTCTCTTAAAAGCATTTAATTTATATCTTGTCTTTTAATCACTGATTTACTAATTAATAATAACACTTTAAAAATTTAAATGCAATATATTTTATTCAAAGTAATTAATTGTCATAGCTCTTTTAACTTCTTTTAAAGTTATATTAGCTTTATCTTGTGCCTTCTTAGTTCCTTTTCTTAATATTTCCATTACTTCATCCATTCTCTCTTCATAATAATGTCTCTTTTCTCTAAATGGTTCAAGTAATTCTTCTAATACAGCAACTAAAATATTCTTAATTTTAACATCACCTAATCCACCTTTTTGGTATTGCTTTTTAAGTTCATCAAGCGAATCAAATTCACTATATTTTCTTATCTGTTCATCGCTTGCAAAAACATCCAAATAAGTAAACACCATATTTCCTTCAATTTTTCCAGGCATTTCAATTTTAATATGATCTGGATCAGTATACATACTCATTACTTTTTTCTTAACTTCTTCCTTAGTATCAGATAAATAAATACAATTACCTAAAGATTTACTCATCTTAGCATTACCATCTAAACCAGGTAGTCTTTTTTCTAAATTATTTTCAGGTAATACAGCCTTACAAGGAACTAAAGTTTCACCATAAATATTATTAAATGAATGAACAATTTCATTAGCTTGTTCAAGCATTGGTAATTGATCTTCACCTACAGGAATAATATTTGCTTTAAATGCCGTAATATCAGCTGTTTGAGATATTGGATAACACATAAAACCTACAGGAATACTATTACCAAAAGCTTTTTGTTTCAATTCTGTTTTAACAGTTGGATTTCTTCCTAATCTTGAAACAGTAACTAAATTCATATAATAAAAGGTAAGTTCAGTTAACGCTGAAACCTCAGATTGTATAAAAAAAGTAACCTTTTTAGGATCTAAACCAACTGATAAATAATCTAATATTACTTCTTTTAAATTATCTCTAATTTTTTTAGGATTATTAAAATTATCAGTTAAAGCTTGACTATCAGCAATCATAACATACATTTCATCATAATTACCTTCATTTTGTAATTTTACTCTATTTTTTAAAGAACCAACATAATGCCCTAAATGTAATCTTCCAGTTGGTCTATCTCCTGTTAATATAATATTCATTTTTTCTCTCGTATAATCAATCTTAAGGGAAATATATCTCTTTTGATTGATTATTTTCCTTTCTAATACCTTTGTTATATTATTAATAATTTTATATATTGAACTATTTCAATGTATAAAATTTCCGCTTCGCCGGTATCTAAC
>CAZJQA010000045.1:0-6992 GCA_964548285.1 uncultured Muribaculaceae bacterium | reverse complement strand
GTCTTTTTATCTAATATATTTTTTAAAATCACTGTACTAAATATTTCATCAGAGTGAAATGTTCCACTGTGTGTTATTAAATCTGCTTCTTTAGCATTATTAATAAATACTAATTTTTTTGGTTCTAAATTTATCAATTCTATTCTCCCTCTTGATTTTTATTCTAACATATATAATAATTTCTAAGATACATAGTCTCTTAGAAATTCATTTACAAATCAACTTTAGTAATTTCACTAGCTTTTACTTCTATTTCTTTACTATTTATTTCATTGTTTTTATCATCTATTTTAACTAATTTATATTTTCCTTCAGGTACTTTATAATAGTTTATTTTTCCATCATTACCAGTTGTACTTCTTCCAAGCTCTTTTTGATCAGAATCATATAGGATAACTGTTGCTCCACTTTGTGGATTTCTATTTTCATCATATACAGTAAGATCAATTTCTCCTAAGGTGTTTGTTTTTTTTAAATTAATTGTTAGCTCAATTGGAGTTTCTTCAACTGTATATGTATTTGCAACATATTCTTTATTCTTGTTTTCATAGAACTCTATTTCATTTCGTTTAAATTTTGCACTAATATTTAATTTATATGAAACATTTTCAGATAATTCTTTAAAACTTAAATAGAATTCAGTATTTTCTCCTATATTATTTAGTATGTTTCCATTTCTATCGACATATTTTACATTTATAATGTTTCCATTTTCGTCCTTTACCGTAATATTAGAATCAATGAAATAACCATTCTTAATATAAAATTTATATGGTCCAACTAAATATTTATTTTCTTCTTCATCTGGTTGTTTTATTAAATCTACCAAACTATTATCAACCATTAAAGTTGGAACTAATTCTAAACCATCTTTTGGATTTTTGCTATCAAAGTCTTCAACGTATTTTACTAATTCTTTTGCTTTATTAAATACTTTGGTATTTATTGGTATTTTATTTTTTTCTAATTCTTCTTTGATTAAATCAATTCTGGTAATTAGCTCAGTTTCTTTGCTTTCACCAGTTCTTGAGCAAATTTCCCACAAAGCAAGCTGAGTCTGTACAACCCTCAAAAATTTCATCTTTTTTCTTTTCTTTAAAGAATTCTGTTTCTTCTTTCATACTTTTAGCTTCATCTTCATATGATGATAGTATTAAATTTCTATCTTCATTTGTTATTTTTTTAGAGTTTTGTCGTAAAGATTCAATATATTCTATTCTTTTTTGTTCAATTTCTTCTTCTATTTTTTCTCTATTCTTTAAGTTATCTGTATAATTTAAATAATCAGCATCTTCATATAGTGCTTTTATTGGTTTATTGCAATCATCTATTTTAAAGAACAACTTAATTCCTATATCTTTATATGTAAAATATAAGTCTTCTTCTTTGATAATAGTCTTTTTATCATTTCTAGAATTATATGTTATTTGCAATTCTTTCAAATATTTTATAATAATCTGTTCATCATCTAAAGATTGAATAGTATATATCTCATTATTTGTTCCATATAATTTTTTATCCACTTGTATTTTATCACTATCATTCATTGTATATTATCTCCACCTTAATCTTTAATTTCTTAGTCCCATACCGAGTAACCTTAATTCATTTTTTATATTTAATAAATCGTTATCATTTAGTCCATAACTTTTTAATTCTAGCCCTGTATGATTAGATAATTCTCCTAATGTTCTAATATTGTTATTCTTCATTTGTATTAAATTTCTCTCACTGATAAATGTAAATCTATCAATTGATTGTTTTTCATATTTTGATTCATACATTCTGACTCATCTACCTTATTCATTATCATTTTTAAATGCAACTAACAATTCGTTAGGTTGTACATTTTGAGTTGCATTATTATATTTATATCTTGTATTTCCTATATATACTTCGTAACCTTTATTTTCTAAATAGTTCATACATAATCTTAAAAATTCATCTGTTTGTTCTTCAGATAAATTATTTTTTACTCTTAATTCGTAAAAAGTAAATCTTATGAAATTCTCATTTTCAGCCATTTTGCTGTCTAATAGCATAGTGCATAATTGTTTAACCAACTTGAAACATCTCCTCATAAAAATTTCTATTTTATCATATCACATTTTCCTTTTTTTGTCTTTGATTTAGGCAAAATTTGATAAAAAAATTATCGCTAATCTTTTATGATTAGCGAATGAAATTTTTAAATTTTCTTAATTGCAACTACATGAATATTTCCTGGATATGTTTTTGTCACTTCACCTATAAATGTAATTTCAACTCTATCATTTACATTAAGTCCTGCTCCATATTCAGATTTAAGTATTGTTATTTGATTTCCACTAATTTGATCATAGCCATCATCTGGTTTAATAAAAACTGCAACATCATTTATATTGGTTACTGTACCTTTAAATGTATGAGAATTACCATTATTTTCTTCTTTTATTTCATCTTCAGTCATGGCATAAGGAACAACACTTACTTGACCTGATAAATCAGGTGTAGTTTCTTTTGATGTATTTGATGTATTGTTTTCTTTAGGAGTTTCTTTAACATCATTAGAAGTAACAGGTTTACTGCTATCTATCTTATCTTTATTTGTATTAGTTATATTGGTGTCTTTAATTGAGTTGTTAGTTTCATTTATTGATGCTGTGTTTTCATTATCTGCACCATTATTTACTTGTTCAGAAATTTTGTTAGTTGAGTTTACATTGTTCTCTATCACATTTAATTTTGCATGACTTTCAGTAGATTTACCATTTTCTATCTTATTGCTATTATTAATTACACCTATACATATTCCAATTATTATTGCAACTGCAATAGCAATTAAGCATAATATTTTTTTATTCATTATTATCAAACCTCTTTTCTTTTTTATTTTGTGCTTGAACCTCCAATTAATTCTCCTGTAGTTGTATCAACATAATAAGAAATCATTGTATCAAATTCTGATTCATATTTTATTTGAACATTCCAAACAAATCTTGTTCTTGGTTCTACAACATAAACTTCATAATCATTCTCATCTTTTAATTTTACAACTTTAGTTGATTCTGAAATTTTAGTTTCACTTTCTGTATTATTTATTGGATTTTCTTGACTATAAACATACTCATTCATTTTAACAATTTCTAGCTTTGCATCTACACTAGATACTCTAAACTTACCATTATCCAACTCTTTTTCTTTATTTGTAGCTATTTCTATTGCTTGTTCTTTAGTAATAATTTGTTCATTATTATCAAAATCATAATTAAACCAATTAAATGTTACAATTTGCTTTTCTTCAGGAATAAAACTTATTCTTATTGTTTGATATGGATTAGTTATTCCATTATATATTTTACTAAAATCTGCAGAATATAAATTAGCATCTTCTGAAATGTTATTTGATTTGAAATCAACTAATTCATATTTTCCTTCAAAACCTAATGAATTATATAATTCTGTTGCTACTTCTTTAGCTTGTTCTTTAGATAATTTAGATGCAACTTTTGTATCATCAATTGAAAAGTCTGTTAATGACTTTATTTCTCCTGTAAGAGCATTTAATTCTACACTCATATTATTATCGTAGAATATAATCCATCTTGGTTCGTATGATATATAATCTTTTCTTAATTCTGTTTTCGTAATATTTCCAGGTTGTTTATTAAATTTATCATTTAATTCTTTAACTGCAAATTCTTTAGCTTGTTCTTCACTAATTAATTCTTTCTTTTCTTCTTCATTTATACTAATAGATTCTTGATAAGACATCATTTCAGGTTCTTTAAAAACTTTATCAATTACATAGCTTGTAGCATAAGCTACACAACCAGTTAGTGCAATCCAAGATAGTATTACAGCAATAGTTCTAAAGAAGGCATTTACTGGAGATATTATAATGTTTTTCTTATATAATTTTTCTTCTTTAGTATTTTGAATTTTATTATACTTTTGAAAAATTTCATTTACCTATTGTTCATCATTCTTCATACATAAATCCCTTCCTTTCTAAATTATTTTTCAATGTTTGTTTAGCATTATAGAGAAGTGTTTTAATCTGCTTTTCATTTTTGCCTAATATTTTACCTGCTTCTTTATATGATAGTCTTTCAAAGTTAGTTAAATAAATTACATCTCTATATTCTGGTTTGAGATTTTTTAGTTCTTCTAATAATCTTTCACTTGCTTCATTTTTGAATATATAATTTTCTAAAGAAGGCTCAACATCTATTTTCATATTTTCAATTATTTCAAGTTTCTTTTTTTCTCTTTTAAGATAATTTAATGCTCTTGACTTACCTATTAAAAACAAAAATGTTTTAAAAGAATACTTGAAATTATACTTTTTCTTATTAACTAAAATATAAACAAATACATCTTGTGAAATATCTTCAGCAATTTGCATATCTTTTACATATTTAAGTAAGAAATATATTAAATTGTTCTTATATTTTAGGATTAAACATTTATAAGAATCCATATCGCCTTTTAGAAAATTATTATATAAATACTTATCTTCTTCCAAAACTTGCTCCTTTCTTACAAATATATTTGTATTTCTTTTTCTACTATTTATACAATTCAAAAATGAAAAAGTTGTAATAAATCTTATTTTTTTAAAATTTTATCATACTTTATAAAAATGAAAAAGGTACTAACTATACAAGTTAATACCTCTATTATATATAATCATCTTATTTTTTAATTTCGTATATTAATGAACTAATTACTTTTATGAATTCTTCTTGTGTTATTCTATAGCACTTTAAATCATAATTGTTATTATTATATTCAAAATATGCTTCTCCAGATATTAGTGTTGGTTCTTTTACTCTTTCGGCTACGAATATTTTTACATCTACTCCATCAATTATGGATGCATCTGCATTTTCTAATCCAACAGGAATGCAATCATCTAATAGTTTTTTGTTTGAAAAAACTAACTCAATATTTTTTATTTCTTCTTCACTACTATCAGTAAACATTATAGAATATTGCCTAAATTCACTATAATTATTATCTGCAATATTTGATTTTACATATACTTTTCCTTGTCTAATTTCTTTTAGATTATCAGGAATATATAGATTATTTAAAAAATCTAATTCTTCTTTTAGATTTGCATCTTCCCATTTTGCATTAACACTTAAACTTTTTTTAGTAGAATCCATATTGTTAATATTAATTATATTACTTGTATCGTTTGCATCACTTATTAAATTATTTGAATTAACAGTAATGTTGTTTGAAGTTATAGAATTATCAAATTTATTACTATTATTATAAAATAATATAAAAGTTATTAATAATAAGACTATGAAAATGCATATAATTATTAATTTAAAATTATTTATAATAATCACCTTCTTTGCATGAAAATTATATATTAAAATCTATTAACTTGTTCACCACCAATTATTTCTCCAGTTGTTGCATCCACAAAATAATATTTGCTCATTCCTTCTTTAATATATTTATTATAATCTGTGCCAAAATCTTTCATTAGAAAACCATGTTCTACTTTAACTTTCCATACTTTTCTTGTAATATTATCAGTCTTATAATAAGTTTGTTCTTCCATATCCTTTGTTTGATCAAATTCGTTATTCTCAATTCTGTATATAAATGTATTCATTTTTTCAATACTTAATTCTACATCTGTATTTGTAATATCATAACTACTGAATTCTTTTTCTTTATTTTTTGCTATGTTTAAAGCTTCACCTTTTGAGATTATTACCTCATTATTTTGAAAACTATTATCTATATTTATTAATATAGAATTTAACATTATCTCTCCATTTACTGATATAAAGGAAACATTAAAAGATTCATATTTATTGGCTATACCATTATAATATTTATAGAAATTTGCACTTAATAAATCACTAGATTGATTTTGAAAATAATAATCATTTATTCTGGTTTCAGCTAATTTATATAAATTCTCATCTAATCCTATTTTCTGATAATATTCACTAGCTATCTTTGAGATTTCATTATCAGATAATTTTTCTGTTGCTAAATGTTTATATTTTAAGTCCATATCGTTAAAAGCAATAAAATCGCCACCATTGGCATTTAATTGAACCATTAGTCCTTCTTCATATCCCCATTTTGTTTTTACCATGTAATAACTTGGAATATCATCTGCATATCCTCTTTTCAATTCGATTCTATTTATAGTTTGATTTTCATACCCCAATTTATTTAAAATATCTATAGCAATGTTTTTGGCTTCATCCTCATTAATTACCTCTTTTTTCTCTTCCTCTGTTATTTCTTGTGGAATATCAGCAATCATTTCATCATAGCTATAACTCTGAGGCTCTTTCCATATTTTTTCTATGTTCTCATATACTACTGTTCCTGCAAATACTACACCAGTACTTATTAAAATTCCTGCTAATGTAGTAGCAATGGTTTTAAATAGTTTTTTTGTTTTATTTTCCATAACTATATCATTCTCCTCTTTAAATTTCGATATAGCAATGTTATTTTTAAATTGTTCATATAATTCTTTATCGGTTTTCATATAAATTATAACCTCTTTTCTTTAAATTCTTATTTAGTTTTTTCCTAATTCTAAATAATTTTAATTTAATTTTATTTTCTGAAACTTTATAATAATTTGCTATATCTTTAATTTTCATTTCTTCATAATAATACATATAAAAAATATCTTTATCGTTTTCTTTTAGCTTGTTTATTTCTTCATTAATGACTATATTTTCATCTTTTTTTATAAAGTTTAATTCAATATTTTCTATATCCTGCAACATTTCATAATCTTCTATATTATCATTATTATATATGTTTCTATATTTTTTCTTTATTAAATTTCTTGTTATTCCTGCTATATATGATGACATTTTTTTATTAATATCTAATTTATTTTGATTATTCCATAATGTAATAAAAACATCTAAAACTATTTCTTCAGCATCTTCATCTAATAAATTAGAATAATTATTTCTAATTATTGTATATATGTAATTAGTGTAATCATG
>CAZJQA010000044.1:0-7005 GCA_964548285.1 uncultured Muribaculaceae bacterium | reverse complement strand
AGTCTTTTTTTAAAAAAATTAGTATGTTATCATGTTAATGTATGATGAAAAAGAGAAATCTTTTGGGGGAATTGAGTATATGGATGAAGAATTAAAAAGTAATATATTGAAGATCTTAAAGGGAATTGAAAGATGCCCATTAAAAGTTGGGAAGATAAAAAGACTTTTAAAAATAAAGGATAGAAAAAAAATTGAAGAAATACTAAATTATTGTGAAGTGAAGTCCCTAATTTATTATAAAGATGGAAGATATTTACCTTTTAATGAAAAATATAAAGTTATTAATGTTGAATCTTATATGAATAATGGAAAAGAAATACCATGTTATAAAGAGGAAAGTGGTAAGATTATTCCCCTTTTAGAAGATTCTTTAAATGGAGCATTGGTTGGCGACACTGTTTTAATAAAGAAGAGCAGTAAAAAAGTTGAACGTATCTTAAAAAGAGGTATGGAACATTTAATTTGTGAAGTAACAATTGATGAAAATGATGTTAAGCATTTAAAACCTATAAGAGTAATAGGAAAAGATTCTTTAAATATAAGAATTGGTAGCCATGACATGCATAAACTAGTACCAGGAACTTTAATTGCCGTTTCACTTTCAACAGATAAATATGATGAATATTATGAAGGTGACTTCGTTTCCGTTATTGGAGACAAGAATGATCCAAATACAGCTCTTGCAATGATTGCGGCTAACCGTGGTTTTTTTATAGGTCGTACAAAAGAAACAGAAAAAGAACTTAGAAATATGCCAAATTCTGTATCAAAAGAAGAACTTAAAGATAGAGTTGATTTAAGAAATAAGAATATTTTTACAATAGATGGTGCTCATACAAAAGATATGGATGATGCAATATCACTTGAAATAAATCAAGATGGTAATTATGTATTAGGTGTTCATATTGCTGATGTAACACATTATGTGAAGAAAAACGGTGCTATATGGAAAGAAGCTAAAGAAAGAGGAACATCTTTATATATGGTTGATACAGTTATTCCTATGATTCCTCATCAATTATCAAATGGAATATGTTCTTTAAATCAACATGTTGATAGACTTACTTTGTCATGTGAAATTACTATTAACAAAAATGGTGATGTTTTAGATTCGAAGATTTTTAAAAGTGTTATTAATAGCAAAAAGAAAATGACTTATGAAGATGTTGATAGAGTTTTAAATGGAGAAAACTTAGAAGAATATAAACCATTCTATAAAGATTTAATGGTAATGAATGGTTTAGCTAAAATATTACATAAGAAGAGAAAGACTTTACCGCTTATTTCAAATGATATAGATTACAAAATAGAAGACGGTGTTATATTAGACGTTGATTTAAAAGAACAAACACAAGCTATGAATATTATAGAAGAATTTATGATCTTAGCTAATATTGAAGTTAGTGAATTTATGTATAATATTGATATGCCATCTCCATATAGAGTACATGAAGCTCCAAGTGATTATAAGATGAGTTTATTAAAAGAAAAACTATACAATTTTGATGAAAGATTAATGAAGTTTTTTGGAGTTAATGAATCATCTAATGACATTTTATATCGTGTATTAGAAAATTATAAGAATAAAGAAGAATATCCATATATATCTAATGTTATATTAAGAAGTTTAAAAAAAGCTCGTTATAGCGCTCTTAATTTAGGACATTTTGCTTTACAGGAGAAAAGCTATACTCATTTTACTAGTCCTATTAGAAGACTTCCTGATATGATATTACATTACCAAGTTAAAAATGTTTTAGATGGCTTATTTGATAACTTAATATCTGGAGAAGAAATGGAAGCGTTATGTGATAAAGCTTCATTTATGGAAAGACAAGCAATGAATGCAGAAAGAGATGCTGATACTTATACAATTATTAGATATATGAATGAACATCGTAATGTTATATATGATGGATATATCACAGATATATTTGATAATAAGATTAAGATAATGACAAAGATGGGTATTGTTGGATATGTAAATATTATAAATAATCCTAATATTTCAATAAAAGATAGTGTTTTATATTATAATGAACAAGTAGCCTTTAAGATAGGACATCAATTAAAGTTAAGTATTGATGATATCTCATTAATTGATAATGAAGTAAGATTTAATATTGAAAAGAATTTATCACTAAGAGAAACAAGCAAAGATTATAGTTTGATATTAAAAAGAATGGCATAACCAATGTATTATCACTTTTTGTAGTTGAATCACTATTTGTAGGTAATTTAGCAAAAAAACAGCATTTAAAATAATCAAACATAATGATAGAAAAATATTTAAGAATTACTAGAAATAGTAATTTTTTTTATATAAGACTTGACATTTAACAACAAATTGTATACAATTTGATTGTAATAAACGAAAGGAGAAAAAATATGTACGATATTATAATAATAGGAGCAGGTCCTGCTGGTTTAACATCAGCATTATATGCACTTAGAGCTAACAAAAAAGTATTAGTTCTAGAGAAAAGTACATATGGAGGACAAATAATAAATACAGGGGTTATCGAAAACTATCCTGGTGTAAAAGATATAACAGGGTATGATTATGCAACCAATCTTTATGAGCAAGTTACAGATCTTAATGGTAAGATTGTTTATGAAGAAGTTGTAAAGATAGATGAAGATAAAAAAGTATATACCACTAAAAATGTATATCAAGCTAAATCTATTATTATTGCAACTGGTGTAAATAGAAGAAAGTTAAACATTCCAAATGAAGAAGAACTTACAGGTAAAGGAGTTTCTTACTGTGCAATTTGTGATGGAGGATTTTACAAAAATAAAATAGTTGCAGTTAATGGTGGAGGAAATACAGCAATTGAAGATGCTTTATATTTAGCTGATGTTGCTAAGAAAGTATACTTAATACATCGTAGAGATACTTTTAGAGCTGAACAAAAATATATTGATGAATTAAAGAATAAAGACAATGTAGAATTTGTCTTAAATAGTAATATCATAAGTATTAATGGTAAAGATTATGTAGAATCAATAGATATAAATGAAGATGGTCAAGAAAGAAATATACCAATTAACGGTTTATTTATCGCGATTGGTCAAGAACCTAACAACGACAATTTTAAAAATATAATTGAATTAGAAAATGGCTATGTTAAATCTAGTGATGGAGTACATACTAATTGTAAAGGAATATATGTTGCAGGTGATACAAGAGTTAAAGACTTAAGACAACTTACAACCGCGGTTAGTGATGGTGCTACTGCTGCAACTGTAGCAATTAAGGAGATGGAGGATAATTATGGTAAGAGAAATTAAAGAAAATGAATTTAAAGAAGTTATTAAAGATGGTGTAGTATTAGTTGATTGTTACGCTTCTTGGTGTGGCCCATGTAAAATGCTTTCACCAATTATTGATGAAGTATCAGAAGAAGAAACTAATGTTAATTTTTATAAATTAGACGTTGATAATGCTGAAGATATTTCTAAAGAATATAATATTATGTCTATTCCAACATTATTGGTTTTTAAGGATGGTAAATTAGTTAACAAAGGTTTAGGACTAATGTCTAAAGAAGATATTAAGGAGCTAATAAAATAATGGATTGTTTAAAGTTAGAAAATCAATTATGTTTCCCACTTTATGCAGCATCTAAGGAAGTTATTCGAAGATATAAACCTTTATTAGATAAAGTTGATTTAACATATACTCAATATATTGCCATGATGGTTTTATGGGAAGAAAATGAAATAAATGTTAAAACTTTAGGAGAAAAGTTATATTTGGATTCTGGCACTCTAACTCCATTATTAAAAAAATTAGAGAGTAAGGGTTATATAACTAGAAAAAGGTTAGATAAAGATGAAAGAAATTTAGATATCTCTATAACAAAAAAAGGCTTAGCTTTACAGGAAAAAGTTAAAAATGTGCCAGAAGAAATTGGAAAATGTGTAAACTTAAGTGAAGATGAAGCAAAAGTGTTATATAATATGTTATATAAAATATTAGGAAATGTAGGAGGAAAAAATGTTTAATTTAAAAGGAAGAGTAGTAGTTATAAGTGGAGCATCTAGTGGGCTTGGAAGACAAATGTCTGAGGCTTTTGCTAGACAAGGAGCAGACGTTGCAATACTTGCTCGTAGACTAGAAAAATTAGAAGATTTAAAAGAAGAATTAAAGGATTTAAATGTAGAAGTTTTACCTGTAAAATGTGATGTTACAAATATTGATTCAATAAATGAGGCTAAAAAGGTAATATTAGATAAATTTAAGAAAGTTGATATCTTAGTAAACTGTGCTGGTTCTTCTAAAAATAATGGTGTCTTAAATATGACTGATGAAGAATGGAATTTTACAATGGATGCAGATCTAAATTCAGTCTTTTATATGACAAGAGCCTTCGCACCTATTATGAAAGAAAATAATTATGGAAGAATAATAAATATTGCTTCAATGTATGGTTTAGTAGGTAACATGGAAATGGATACAGTTGCATATCACACATCAAAAGGTGGAGTAGTAAACTTTACTCGCGCAGTTGCATCAGAACTTGCTAAATATAATATTACATGTAATGCAATATGTCCTGGTTATTTTGAAACAGAATTAACTCATGATACCTTAGTAACAGAAAGTTTTACAAAGTATATGGAGTCTCATGTACCATTAAGAAGATATGGTCATAAGGGAGAATTAAATGCCGGAGCAATATTTTTAGCATCTGATGAAGCAAGTTACGTTACCGGAGTTATCTTACCAATAGATGGTGGATACACAAGCGTATAATAGAAAGAGAAAACTATGAATATATATGATTTAAAAGCTATCAAAAGAGATGGCTCAGAATTAAAACTTAGTGATTTAAAAGGTAAAGTTTTATTAATTGTTAATACAGCAACTGGATGTGGATTTACTCCACAATATGAAGCTTTAGAAACTTTATATAAAAAATATCATGAACAAGGATTAGAAATATTAGATTTTCCATGTGACCAATTTGGTCATCAAGCTCCAGGAAATGATGATGAAATACATGAATTTTGTACAGCTAAATATCAAACAACTTTTGACCAATTAAAGAAAATTGAAGTTAATGGAGAAAATGAAGATAAAATATTTACATATTTAAAAACTAATGCACCTAAAGAATATATTAAAGGATTAAAAAATAATATTGCTATGAAAGGTGTATCGAAGTTAAGTACAACATGTAAAAAAGAAAATGATATTAAATGGAATTTTACAAAATTCCTAGTTGATAAAAGTGGAAATGTAGTATTTAGACTTTCACCAATTGAAAATCCTATGATTATGGAAGATAAGATAAAAGAATTACTAAGTAAATAAGATTTAATAATATAAATAAAACGTTTCAAAATATTGAAACGTTTTTTGACAAGTATTAATAAATATGCTAATATGTATTGACTTTATAATTATTGAAAGAAAGTGAATATATGAACGTTATATTTTTAGATTTTGATGGAGTATTAGATACTATTAGTTATAAATCTCTAGAAGATATTGAAAGAAGAATAAAAATTCTTTCATTAATATGTCAAAAATATGATTGTAAAGTTGTAATAGAAGCATCAGCGAAGGACGTTATTGATGAAGAAACTTTAAAAATTGAAGAAGGATCATGGGTTAATAATATATTTAAATTATTTAATAAATATGGAATTAAATGTATTGGAAGAACTCCTAATGTTGGTAAAACAGTTGGAGAACATACTTATTATTCAATGTGGAAGGAAGATGAAATTATTAAGTATTTAGAAAATCATCCAGAGATAAAACATTATTGCATTATAGACGATGATGATACCAAAGCAATGCATTGGAAAAATTCTGATTTAGATAAAGTAAGAGATCATTTAGTTGAAACTATTTATTATTCTGAAAATCCAGAAGAAGAGGGACTTCTTTTAAAACATATGGATGAAGTAGGAGAAATATTAAAAAAAGAAAATGATATTCAGAAATTGATATTAAAAAAATAAATAATTATTTTGATAGCTATGACATAATCGTTTCTGTGATATCATGATTTATATGGAGGGAAAAATGGAAAAAGCAAAAAAATTATTTGGGAATGTTAATTTAACTTGGACAAAGTTAATTGTATTTGCTATTATTGCTGGAGTTTATACTGCAGTTATGGCTTTATTACCAATCACATATGATACTTCTTTTAGAGATATTGCTATTACATTTGAAGTATGGATTTTATTTGGTATCTTTATAATTATGAATAGTAAATCTTCTATGGACTCAGCTTTAAAATGTTTTGTTTTCTTTTTAATTAGTCAACCGCTTGTATATTTAGTACAGGTACCATTTTCATCACTAGGTTGGGGTTTATTTAATTATTATAGATATTGGTTTATATGGACTTTACTATGTCTACCTATGGGATATATAGGATACTATATAAAAAAAGATAAATGGTGGGGACTTTTGATTTTAACTCCTATATTAATATTACTAGGTTTTCATTATGCTAAATTTTTAGGAGAACTAAGTTTTAGTTTTCCAGGTCATTTATTAAGTACCATCTTCTGTTTTATAACTTTATTATTATATCCATTATGTATGTTTAATAATAAAAAAATAAGAAAAGCTGGAGTTTGTATAAGTGTTATAATTATATTAATAATGACAGTATTAAGTTTTTCAAAAAGCAATACTTATAAAACTGATATATTAATTAGTGGTGGAGAAACTAATGCTGTATTTAATGATAAATATAAAGTATATTTGGAAGATCCTAGATATGGTAATGTTTCAATTGAATATGAAAAAGCAATTGAAGAGTATCTTATTAGAGCTGAATTTAAAAAAGTTGGTAAGACGAATTTAATCATTGAAGATCCTAATGGTAATAAGCAAATTTATGAACTTGATATAAGAAGAGATACATATGATATTAATAGAAAAAATGAATAATTTAAAAGTTATTCTTTTTTTATTTATATCTTTTAAATATTGTATATGATATAATATAAATATATGTAGAATATCAACTC
>CAZJQA010000043.1:0-7037 GCA_964548285.1 uncultured Muribaculaceae bacterium | reverse complement strand
TATGTAATTATTATTTTAACTATTTTAATTATTAGTATGATTATTATAGTTATTACTTTATTAAATAGTAATAACAATTGTCAGAAATTAATAAATAGGGATTTAGTATCTTATATTATGAATATAAATGGAAATAATAGTAGAGGTAGTGTTGATATTAACATTAATATTAATAATGATGAGATATTTAATACAGTTTCTATTAAATCAAATGATATAGATATTTCTAATAAAACATATAAAATGATTATTAATGATGGTATTAGAGTTGATAATATAGAAAATGGTAATGTTGTTAATAGTGAGATGATTGATATAGGTTCAGATGTAAAGGTAAGAGAATTAGATGTTAGAAATATATATAATTATTTATTAGAGATACATGAAAGTGATAATTTCAAATTAAGTAAAATTGAACAAACACATTTAATTATGTATTTATCATATGTTACTTATGGATATGTATATGACTTTTTAAATGGTGATGATATAAATATAAAATATTTGATGAATGATAATAAAATTGAAAAAGTAATAATAGGTGAAAATGATAATATATTAACAATTGGCTTTAGTGATTTAAGGTGGGAACAGAATGAATAAGAAAGGTTTTACTTTAGTAGAAATAGTCGCGGTAGTTGCAATAATTGGTTTAATAGGTGTTCTTGTGGTTGGGAATTTGTCTGGTAATTTATCTAAAGAAGAAGATGAACAATATAAATTATTTAAAAAAATATTAAGTGATGCTGCTTGTACATATATAAATTCAAATGATGCTAAAGAAGTAAGAAGAATATGTATGATTAGTAGGAGTTGTACTGTTAAAGTAGATACACTTTATAAAAATGGATATATAACTGAAGATAATTTAAATGATCCTTCAAAAGAATATACTATTGATGAAATTAAAAATCATGATATCTTGATTTATAGAGATGATGATAATACATTAAATTGTTATTTTAACAGTGCGGATAGAAGTTAATTTATAACCATGTTTATTTAAAGATACATTTGTATCTTTTTTTTATATTATGTAATGTTTAATTAATAAAGGATTTTTAATAAAAAAAGAATGACTTTTATGAATTTTTATGCTAAGATTTAATTAAAGGAATTGGGTGATATTTGACTATGTTTAGAAAAATGAAGTTTTTAATTATATTAGGATTGATGCTGCTTATGCCTTTACATACTTTTGCGGTGTGTGATTATAGTACACAAGTGAAGTTAAATACAGAGGCTTCAAACGTTAAAATTGATTATGAGATAATTGATAGGTATTTTGATAGAGATGACAATGAATTATTTAATTTAACAGAAGAAGAATTAGCTTCAACTGATTCAGTTGATTCTGATATTATAATAATGAAAGGTGTACAAATAAATATTTTAAATGTAACACCAAATGTTTATTTAGTTGTTCAAAGTGATGATGAATCTATACCAGAAAGACAAATAAATTATGAGGATACTAATAATGGAAAGATAACATTAACTGTACCTGATGTTTTAAAGATTAGAAATTATACAATTAATATATATGCTACAGATGTTAGTTGCTCAACATCATTACTAAGAACTGCAAAAGTGGTAACACCAATGGAAAATGAAATGGCATATAGTACAGCTTGTAGTGATAATTCGGATTTATATTATTGTCAACCATTTCTAACAAGTGAACTTAATATGAGTTTTGATGAAATGTATACTAAATTAAAAGAAAATGAAAAGACAAATAAAGAAAATGAAGAGCAAGATACTAAAAGTTTTTGGGAAAATAACAAAACATTAATTATTGTTATTGGAGTATTATTATTAATTATAGCAGGGGGAACTGCTACCACAATATTTATTATAAATAAAAGGAGTAGAGTAAAATGAAAAAATGGAGTAATATTTTAAAATTAGTTTTATTAGTAACAAGTTTTAACCTATTAACAATAAACGTTAATGCGTTAAATACATGTAATGGAGAAAGTTTTTATATAAATAAACAAAGTGATGGAGGACGTAATGGTTCTACATCATTTAATAATGGCTATTATAAAATGAATTTTTATAATACAGCAAATATTGGTAATACTTACTGTTTGGATCCAGGTTTATCTGCTCCGCATGGAAGAAATTATCATTGCGCGGTGGTTTTTAATCCTAGTGATAATAGTAGAGGTGTAGCTATTCAAGCAAGAGATGTTGCTTTTGAAAAAGCTTATCAAGTATTATATGAAACTGGTCATACAACTCAATCTGCATATGATAGATATGTTGGAGAAATTGTATTTAGAGCACTTGCAAAAACATATGGTTTAATGAGTAGAAGTTCTATTAATCCATCTGGTTCAACTGGTCGTTCTGTAAGGATTTTTATGAGTTGGCCAAAAGGATGGCCTAAAACAGCAGCTGAATTGCATGCTGAAGATATTTTTAACCAAGCAATTGCAGCAGCTACTGAAATAGCTACAGGAAAAACATATGAAGATTTAGTAGATGAAGGTGTTTTATGGGGTCCAAAATGGGAATTTGATACAACAAGTGTTTCAGCAAATGTTGTGTCTGCTGCTGAAAGAACAGACATTAATAAAGAGTATTATACTATTAAAGTAACAAGTATCGGGACAAAACCAAAACTTGTTTATTGGGATTTATTTACATTTGAAAGTACAACTGGATATGCTGTAAAAGTATTAAATCATCATCAAGTAAGTGATTATTCTGCAGAATTTACTATTGAAATTGATAAATCAACTGGTACAAGTGGTGATTATGGAATAAATTTAGTTACAAGTTACTATGATGATAAATCAGCAGGTGCTAATATGATGGTTGTAACTTCAGGTGGATACCAAAAGATGTTAATAGTTTCACCAGTTCCAGGTGCATTAAAACGTTTAACACCTATTGGATTTATATCTTATGGTGGTGGAAGACATAAGATAACACTTAATGGTTGTGGTTGTGATACTTCAACTGGTTTATATACATGTACTAAAAATGGTCAAACATATACAGGTTCTAAAGAAGAAATAAAATCTAAATGTGGATATTCAGATTCTGATTTTGGTAGTACTTGTCCTGGAACTTGTCAACGTGAAACAAATGCTGCATGTTCTACTAAGAATGGTAAATATTTCTGTAAAGATGGTTTAGAATGTGATGAAGCTCATTATGCTAAAGATTGTTTATGTGATTCAATTCCAGATAATGTTTGTGATGATGATCCATGTACAAAAGATAAAAATAGCGAAGCTTGTAAGAATTGTTCATTCTATGCTAAATATTGTGTTAATTGTACACCAACATTAACATTACCAAAAACATGTAATAATTTTGATGAATATGATTTAACTAATGGTATTCAAAATGCTGGATATATTAGTGATATAAGAGAAGAAGATTGTGCAAATGATGGTACCGGAAGTAATGTTAAAATGTGCGTCCTAGGTAAAAATGACGCAACTGATACATCATTTGAGTATACTGAAATAGAAGAAACAAAAGGTAATCCATATTGTAAAGTATATTGTAAAGAAGGATATCGTTTTGATACACCATCTGCATGGCATACAACAAGTGGTGGATATTTCAAATTACAAACTACAGTATTTGGACAAAGAGATTGTTATACTGCAGCTGCTGAATCTGAAACTGGTCTTCCAAAGCCAATTGATGAAGAAAGATATAAAGCTGATTTAAAAGCTGCAACAGAAAAATTATTAAGAGATTATAATGAATTTAATAAGTGGAAAACTGCTTATTATAGTGTTACTTCAAAAAGTGAAAGAGCTTATGATCGAGATGAAGATTGTGATACTGATTCAGATGGTGAATTACATTGCAGTTGTTATGATGAGGAAGGATGTACTGCTAATGTAGTTTATGTAGATTCATATGATTATACAACGTATAGTATTGCTGAAAGTAACGGATATGTTGTTGGAATTAATAGTGGTTCTAGACATCAAAATAAAAATATAGTTTCATCAGATGGATATGCTGATGATGCTGATAGTTGTCCTGGTACTGCAACATGTGTAGATGGAAGTGAAGTAACTGTAAGATCACGTATTCAATCATCATGGAACTCATATGCGGGAACAACTACAAGTATTACAAGTGATAATCAACCATTGTTACTTGCTGATGTTCAAGCAATTCAAAATATTATCAATAAATATAATAGTTGTTCTTCTTGGACAAATAATATGACTACAAATCCTGAAGTAACATTTAGTTATGATGATATGTTTAATAAAGAAATGTCTAAAGGTAGAATGACTGGTTCATTTAATAATGTAAGTCCAAAAGCACAAATTAGTTCAGAATCAAATAATATTACAAATGAAGAATATTTCTATGGAGATATATCAAATCAATATACTGCGATTGGATATAGTAATACTACAAATGATAAAATAAGTCGTACAAAAATAGTATGTGATGGTTCAGGATGTCATACAGAAAGTTATGAAATGATTGCAGCAAGATGGGTAAGAAAATCTATTGCTAAAGAAGGAACATATACAACAGAAAAAGATATATCAACTTATACACCATATGGAACTATTGAATTTAATAGTAAAAATGCTGGTGGTAATGATGCTTTAAGAACTCAATTAAATAAAGATGTAATACCTATTTCATTAAGAACTAAAACAGGTGTATTTAATTTCACTATTAAATATAATAATTTAGGACAATCAAATAGTAATAGTAGTTCATTAGGAAGAGTAATTACAACTGATACAAGTAAGAATAGTGTATTAAAAGCTTATAATGATAAAACAAAATATAAAGAAGAAGATAAAGTATGTAAAAATACTAAAATTGATACTTCAGCAACAATGGAACAAAATGCTGCATATGTATGTCATTACTTAAATAACTGTCCTGATTGTACATTAGCTTGTGATGATGAAAATAATTGTGAATTTAATGAATGCAATGATAATAAATGTGTTCTAACATGTAAGAATTGTATTTTCGATGGTAATACTACAACATATAATTATCGAGTTGTTTCAAATAATTCATTATTTAATAGTAATCGTGATGATAACAGCGGTTATAACTGGAATTATGGTAAAGGACCAGATGAAGATAGTTCAAATAACTTAGATGTAATTGAAGCTAAGGGACGTGAAACAATTAAAGAAATTGAAACTCAAGGTAATAGTACTTATGAAGGTACACCAGAATATTCATATATTTTAAATGCTACTCAGATGAAGAATATTCGTAAGTATAATAGTGTAGTAGGAAGTTATAATAACTTAACTACTGGTAGTGATTATGGAAATGAAAATGCATTAAATTGTGATTATACAGGAAATTATGAAGGTAATGCTTATAAAGCTCATTGTCGTAGTAAATTCTTAGACTATATTCATGATGGTAAATATAATCTTGGTAAAGAATTAAGTAGAAATGACAAATTTGAAGAATACAAAGGCTTGTCTTGGAAGTAAGAGGTGAGTGATATATGAAAGAATCTTATTGGGGTTATTGGTTAATAGTTTTAGGAATCTTCGTCATTATTATAATGATGTTGATTTCTAATCTAACTAATACTAATACACAAGACTATTATTTAATAAAAGAAGTTTCACAGGCTGCTATGGTAGATTCAGTTGATCTTGCTTATTATCGTCAAACTGGAGATTTAAAAATTAATAGAGAAAAGTTTGTTGAAAACTTTATGAGAAGATTTGCAGAAAATGTTAAAATTAACACATATCAAATTGATTTCTATGATTTATATGAAGCACCACCAAAAACTAGTGTTAAAGTAACAACTAAAAGTGGTTCTTATAATGTAGTTGGTGATGCTGCAAGTTTTGATATCACTAATAAAATTGATGCAATCTTAGAATTTGATGGATCAACAATAGGAGATGGAACACAAGATATTGAACATAACTAGTGATTTAGAACTTTACATAAAGTAGAAAGGAATAAATATGGGAAATATATTAGAAAGATTGAAACATTTTTTGAAGAATAAAAATACCGTGACAATACTTGTAGTATTTGCAGGTATTTTTATGCTTTATATGGTATATAATTGGCGAGTACAAAAAGCAACTGAGCCAATTAAAATACCTTATGCTAAGAATACATTAGCATCAAGACATTTAATTACTTCAGAAGATATTGGTTATATTGAAGTTTCTGGTAGTGTTGTTGCTAAAATGAAAAATGTTATTAGAACTTCAGGAGCATTAATTGGAAAAGAAATAACTTATGGAAATGCTGTACAACAAAATAGTTTCTTCTTTAAAAGTGATGTTACTGATTCTAAAACTAATAAAAAGAATTCATCAATATTAAGTGATCTTGAATCAGGTTATACTCCAGTATATGTAGAAGTTGATTTACATACAACATATGGTAATGCAATTTATCCAGGAAACTATATTGATTTATGGTTTGAAGGAACAAATGAAAATTACGATAAAATATATGGAAAGTTCATTACTAGTATAAAAGTTTTAGATGTAATTGATAGAGATGTTAAATCAGTATTTGAAACAAGTGCTGAAGCAAGAAAACCAAAAGAACTAGTTTTTGCTGTACCAAATGAAATGTATCCAATATTATATAATGCTGGTAAAATTGGTAAATTAGTACCTGTTCCACGTAATAAATCTTATTCTAAAAATCCAGAAGAAACTAAGATAGCTAGTGAATATTTACAAGATTTTATATTATCTAAATCAGCATCTATTCCTGATACAGAATCAAGTGTTTCAAATGTTATAGGTGGTGATACAAATGAATAATATAATAATACGTTTTAAAAGATTTATTGGTAATAAAAATACGGTATCTATTTTAACTATGATTGTTGGAATAGGAGTTCTTATAATTGGGTATAATTATCGTGTTAATTCAAAGATTAATCCAGTTACTGTTCCATATGCTAAAAAGGCTTTAGAGGCAAGACATTTAATAACAGAAGAAGATATTGGTTATATGAAAGTTAATTCTGATGTTACTCGTAAAGGAACTAAAATTATTAAAAAAGCAAGTGATAT
>CAZJQA010000042.1:0-7079 GCA_964548285.1 uncultured Muribaculaceae bacterium | reverse complement strand
TGTTAAAGTCTTTGGTTGTTTGAAAGTTAGCGAAGGTTTTGTAATAATACCCCCCCCGAAAATGGCTAATACAAAAAACATGAAGGTAATGATTATCTTCTTACGTCTATTATTTTCTTTGTATTTCTCTATATTCATTATAACTATTCTCCTAACTTATCTATACCTAAATTTTACATAATTTAAATGCCTTAATCAACATATAAAAAAGATATTAAAGTATTTCACACTTAATATCTTTTATAACCTTTTTCTCTATACGAGATATATAAGATTGACTAATAGAAAGCATCTTTGCTACTTCTTTTTGAGTATAACAATCTTGATTATTAAGACCATATCTTAATGTCATTATTAATTTTTCTCTATCATTTAAAGTATTAATCTTTTTTAAAATATATTTTTGAGCATCTTTTTTAAAATACTCATCAAACACCATTTCAGGAGGTGTACCAATACAATCCTCTAAATGAAAAGTATTTCCTTCAGAATCATAATTCAAAGCATCATCAATAGATACTTCTAATTTTCTCTTTTTATTTTTTCTAATAAACATAAGTATTTCATTAGAAATACAACGTGATGCATAAGTTGCTAATTTAATATTCTTATTTATCTTATAAGTTTCAACACCCTTTATTAATCCAATAGTTCCTATAGATATTAAATCATCCATAATATATCCAGTACTTTCATATTTCTTAGCTAAATACACAACTAAACGAAGATTATGCTCAATTAACTTATCTTTTGCTTGTTTATCACCTTTATGATATCTCTTTAAATACAATATTTCTTCATCTCTACTAAGAGGTGGTAATAATGAATCATTAGTGCTTATATAAAGACATTCTTTTGCAAATAGTTTTCTTATTTTTTCAAACATAATATATCCTCCATACAATAATTATTTAAAATACAATTTACTCCTTTTTTAAATATACTCGACTTTGTAACACCAACTAAATAATTAATACTTCTAATACCATTTATTTCTACATATTTAATAAAATAACATTTAAGTAACCCATGTTCCTTTAAAGTATTATAAGATATATAAATATACTTATTACCAAACGATTCCCTAATATTTGAAGATACTAAAATAATCTTTTTATGTGTAATCATATCTTCTAAAAGATTACCTGTATCTAAAAAAGCATTTAAAGCTATAATCTTGTTATTTAATAAACATATTTTTATATCATAATAATAATCTTTAATATAATCTTTTTTCCTTTCATATATATAAATATATATAATAATAGGAGATAATATTACTAAAACATAATAACTAAATATATTATTATCTTTAAAGTAATACATAAATCCCCCAAGTATAAAACTTATCATATAAAAATATATTACATTTTCTATTATATAATAATTAAAATTATCTTATCAATATTTAGAAATAAAATAATAATAGTTAAACTACCAACAACACTACCTAATATAATTCTTCTTAATTTAACCCTCCTTTTTAATATAATATTGGTGGCAAATAAAATTATAAAATCAAACCATAAATTTAATAAAAATACCATATCAATATAGACTGTCATTTATTTTCACCATCTATATTATATATGTTCCAAACTGCAAATTCTGTCAAAAAAAAAAGAACAAATTGTTCTCTTTTATGAATCTCTTAATTTAGCATGTAATTTTTCTTCAACAGTTGAAATAATATTATGAAATATATCCATTACTTCTTTATCTTCTAAAGTTCTTGTATCATCTTTAAACGTTAATGAATAAGCCATAGATTTTTTACCATCTTCTATATCTTTATAAATATCGAATATTTCAATATTAGATAATAATCTTCCACCACTCTTTTTAATAATATTTTTTATCTCTTCATTAGTTATATCATTATCTACTATAAAAGCTACATCTTTCTTTATTTCTGGATATTTAGATGTTTGTTTATACTTTAATGGTTTAATCTTATAATTAAATAACTTTGTTATAGAAAGTTCTGCAACAAAAATATTATCTTTAGATATACGAGGATGTACTTTTCCAACAACACCAACAGGTTCTCTATCTATTAATATTTGAGCACTTATACCTGGATGAAAATCACAATCTTCATCTAACAACTTATAACTATAACGATTCTTAAATCCTAAGTAATCTAAAATAGATTCTACAACACCTTTAATAACGTAAAAATCAACCGGTATCTTAACAGATAAAACTTGATTACTTAATAAGTTTCCCTTCATTAAAATACATACTTTATCATCTCTTTTATAGTTATTATCAAATGTTTCAGAACATTCATATAGCATAATATCTTCTACTTTACGTGCTTTATTATAAGAATATACATTTAATAATGATGGAATAAGAGTTGTACGTAAAACACTTTTATCAACACTCATTGGATTTGGTAATACCTTATTTTGAACATTATTATACTTAAACATAGAAGCCATTTTAGGACTTACTAATTTATATGTTCTAGTTTCATTAATTCCTAAAGAACGTAGTCTTTTAGATATTGCTTTACGCATTTTAATATATTCTTTATATACTCCTCTTTTAGTACTAACTATTGGTAAAGTACTTTTAAGATTATTGTAACCATATAAACGAATTATTTCCTCTGCCATATCAGCTACATTAGGTTCAATATCTATTCTTCTATTTGGAATAGTAACATCAAATAAATCATCTTTTAAAACATATTTAAAATCTAATCTATCTAATTCATTCATCATATCTTCTTTAGAAATTGTAATACCTAATAAACTATTAATATCATTAACAGTAAATGATACTTTTTTAGGTTCCTTATTTATTGTATCATGTACTAAAATACCATCAGTAATTGTCGCATCAGCATATTTTTCTAATAAATTACAACATCTATTCATTGCTTCATATGTATATTCATAATTTAAACCTTTACCATATCTAATTGAAGCTTCACTTTTTAAATCAAGTCTTTCAGATGTATTTCTAATTGTTACTCCATCAAATATTGCTGATTCAATAAAAATATTTTTAGTACTATTAGTTACTTCTGAATCTAATCCTCCCATAATACCAGCTAAACAAACTGCTTCTTTACCATCAGTTATAACTAAATCACTAGCATTCAATTCACGTTGTTGATTATCTAAAGTTATAATTTTTTCATTATCTAATGCATTTCTAACAACAATATTAGTTCCTAATTTATCTGCATCAAAGAAATGTGTTGGTTGTCCATATTCAAGCATTACAAAATTAGAAATATCAACTACATTATTTATAGATCGCATAGTACATGCTTCGAGTCTTCTCTTTATCCATTCTGGTGATTCTTTTATAGTTACATTTTTAACTAATTTACCTAAATACAATGGAACTTTTGAACTTTCTACTTTTAATTTATATAACTTATTAATATCTTCTTTTGATACCTTATAACTTGTATCTGGAAGACTTACTTTCTTATTTAAAATTGTACCTATTTCATATGCAAAACCAATATGATAGTAACAATCATTATTACGATGTTTATGGACATCAAGTTCATATAAAGTATCATCAAATCCCAAATATCTTAAAGGATCTTCTCCAACCTGAGCATCACTACTTAATTCACATATTCCTTTCGCGTATGTTTCATCAGTTTTTTCTTCTAATCCTAATTCATATAAAGCACATAACATACCATTAGATTCTTCACCACGAATAGTACTCTTTTTTATTTCAAAATTTCCTGGTAAAACGGCACCAATTTTTGCCACAATTACCTTTATTCCTTTACGAACATTTGGAGCTCCACATACAATTTTTAAAACTTCACTACCAACATTTACTTCACATAAATGCAAATGATCTGATGAAGGATGATTAACACAAGATAAAACTTCTCCAATAACTAAATTATTTATATGATGAGTTATAATATTTTCAACATTAATTCCTTTTTCTGTTATATTTTTTGCTAAATCATTTAAATCAATATTATCTAAATTAATATAATCTCTAACCCAATTAAGTGATATCATTCTTCTTCACCATCCCATCTATCAAAATTAGAAATTTCACGCAAATCTGTATTATAAAATATTCTAATATCATTTATACCATATTTAATCATCGCACATCTTTCAGCACCATAACCAAATGCAAAACCTCTCCATTCTTTTGGATCATACCCATTCATTCTTAAAACATTAGGATGTACCATTCCAGCACCACCAATAGTTATCCAACCAGTATGTTTACATATAGAACAACCTTTACCTTTACAACTAAAACATGATATATCAAATTCAACAGAAGGTTCAGTAAATTGATAATAACTTGGTCTAAATCTTGTTACAGTATCATTGCCAAACAACTTCTTATTTGTTAAATCTATAGTTCCTTTTAAATCTGATAATGAAACATTTTTATCAACTAATAATCCTTCAATTTGTGTAAATTGATGAGAATGAGTTTCATCATCATTATCACGACGATAAGTTTTACCTGGACAAATCATTCTATCTGGACTACTACCATTAAACTCTTCTAAAACATGAGCCTGCATTCCACTAGTTTGACTACGTAGTAATATTTCATTACCTTCCAAATAAAAAGTATCTTGAGCATCTCTAGCAGGATGTCCCTTAGGTATATTTAATAATTCAAAGTTATACTTATCTTCCTCTACTTCATTACCTTCATATACATCATATCCCATAGACATATATATTTCTTCAATATCTTCAATAACTTTTTCTAATATATTAGGAGAACCTGTAGTAAATCTAGTAGATGGAATAGTAATATCTATTTTTTCACTTTCAAGTTTTTTATTTAATATTTCTTCCTCATATATTCTTTTCTTATCATCATAAAACTCATTAAACATATTACGAAGTAAAGTAATTTGTTCTCCATAAGATTTCTTATCAAGAGCTTCTCTTATCCCTTTTTGAAGTTCTGTAATAAGACCTTTTTTACCCAAATATGTAATTTTTAATTCTTCTAATTGTTGTAAATTAGTAACTTTTTGTTCATCTTTTAATAAAGATTCTTTAATATTATCAAATTCTTTCATAATCCTCCTTTAAAGAACAAAAAAACCCTAGACTTTGGGACGAACAATTCGTGGTACCACCCAAATTCCTAGGACTTGCTAGCTCTTCTTATAACGCCTTGTACGCGATTAAAACTCCAATTTTGAATTTCATTTTTAACACTTGTTAAAAGCTTCCCACCTATAGCTTTCTCTCTTTAAACGTTATTAAAAACTACTTAGAAATCTTCTTTGTTTTACTAGATTAGTATATCAAAATTACATGATACATGCAAGAAAATACTTAATATACTTTCTTTTTTTGTTGTTCATTTATATATTCTAATGCTTTCTCAATCATAATATCTTCATTAGAATCTAAATACTCTTCTTCACTAATATCTAATTCTTTATCTAATAATAAACCTTTACTTTTATAATAATTATCAGGTTTATCATATAAATCTTCTTTAGTATATATATATGTATTATCTAAATAATTCAAATAAGCTTTAGAAAAATTACACTCTAAATTAGTATTAGGTAACACATAACTTAAATCATTTAATCCAAAACAATTTATAGATGTTCCTATTTCTTCACCTATTATTTGACTTCCCATCTTTTTCATATCCATAATCAAAGATAAACACTTATTATTTGTATGTCTATCAACTAATGTATAAAAATTATAATTACTATTATTAAAACTATTTAATAACAATCTATATTTATCTATATCTATATCATTATAATCTCTTAAATCAAATATAATATTATTAATATTACTCTCTAATTTATAAGAATTAATATCTCTAATAATTAATGAATTATCTTTAACTAACATACCATTTTTCTCTTCACTTAAAGAATAATCTTCATTTAAAGAATAACTTAATATACCCTTACTTGTTTCATAAGTTATAACATCAGCAATATCAATTACAGGTAAAGAAAGCAAAGTACTAGTCTTATTTAATTTATTTTCTATCTTTGAATATAATTCACCTTTATTAGTATATGATATACTTCTTTCTAACTCATTTAAAATAACATCTATATCTATATTATTAACTCTATAGATCTTTGCCTTTACAAAATCTTTATCATTACAAGAACTGATATAAACCGAATTATTTATTAAACCAAATTTTAATGGTAATTCTTTTTCATCTTTCATATTAATTAAAGTATTACTATCAAATCCCATAGTCATATATTTAATTAATGTATTCATAAAATATAAAAAATCATAATCATTATTAATATCATTATTAATTAAATAATCTGTAACATATTTCTGCAAATCTTCTTTAGAATGTTTAAAGTAAAAATCTAAATGCATACTTTCATCAGGATAATTCTTGTCCCTTTTTATACCTCTTTTTTGACTAACTATTTTCAAATATGTTGTTAAATCTTCAAGATACTTTTGATTCAAATACTTCTTCATTATCACTCCAATAAAATCAATGTAAAAACATGCTATATAATTTATTAATAATTATCAGCTTTTAATTCCATAAAGCTTTGAGGATGTTTACATACAGGACAAATCTCTGGAGCCTTATTACCAACTGTTATATGACCACAGTTACGACAAATCCAAACACGTTCTTCTCCTCTTTCAAATACGATATTATTATCAATATTACCAACTAATTTTAAATATCTTTCTTCATGATGTTTTTCAATTTCTGCAACCGCACTAAATAAACGTGCAATTTCATCAAAACCTTCTTCTTTAGCAACTTCTGCAAACTCTTTATACATTGTTGTCCATTCATAATTTTCTCCATTAGCGGCATCATGTAAGTTTGTTAAAGTATCAGGTACTTCTCCACCATGTAATTGTTTAAACCAAAGTTTAGCATGCTCTTTTTCATTATTAGCAGTTTCTTCAAAAATGGCAGCTATTTGTTCATATCCATCTTTTTTAGCTTTTGATGCATAATAACTATATTTATTACGAGCTTCACTTTCACCAGCAAAAGCTTTCATTAAATTTTTTTCAGTTCTACTTCCTTTTAATTGCATATTGTTTCCTTCTTTCTATTACAAACTTATT
>CAZJQA010000041.1:0-7350 GCA_964548285.1 uncultured Muribaculaceae bacterium | reverse complement strand
GCTTATGATTCCAGCTTTTATTATATACTTTAGTTATTTATATAATGAAATGATTAATAATACAGAAACATATAAAGTTGGAATTAATTATAGTTTAAATAGTGTAGAACAATCTATTATTGATGAATTACCTTTAGAGATAATTTATAAAAATGAAGATGAGTTATCTAAAAGTTATAAAGATAAAGAAATATCTTCTTATATAATTAAAGATGGAGATGTATATACATTATATGAGAATAATATGGATTCTCAAAGTTCTACTTCTTCAAAATTATTAAAAATATATCTAGATAAATATAATGAATATTTGGGTAAGAATTATTTAATTAATAATAATATTAATATTGATAATGTTTATAATAATATAACTTATAATGTTAAAGAGATAGAGGGGGATAATGAATTAGTTAAAATGGTTATAACTCTTGGGTTTACTTATTCAATAATGGCTATTTCTTTATCATGTATATATACATCAACTGATATAACAGCAGGAGAAAAAGAAAGAAAGACATTAGAAACTTTGTTTAGTTTTCCTATTAGTAGTAGAGATTTAGTAATTGGTAAGTATTTAGCAGTTTTAATTTCATCTGTAATAACTGCGATTATAAGTTTAACGTTATTAATTATTGCTTTATCAATATCTATTAATACATTTGATATCTATAAGAATATATCTTTAAATATTAGTTTAGTAAATGTTTTATTATCTTTATTGGTAATGATTTCTTATGCTGTTTTTGTTTCAGCTTTAACATTTTTTATTGCTTCATTTTGTAAATCATATAAAGAAGCTCAAAGTGCTTTAACTCCTATTAATTTTTTGACATTAATACCAATGTTCTTACAAATTTTAGAAATAGAATCTAATAAAATATTAAAACTTGTTCCAATAATAAATCATACAATGTTGTTAGAAAATATATTTAAGTTAGATAATATTAGTTATGATTTTTTGTTAACTTTATTAAGTTCTATTATATATACTATAGTTCTTTTGAAGTTGATATCATTTGAATGGAAAAATGAAAAAATGATATTTAATAGTTAGAGGTTATATGAAAATAGTGATAGTTGGTGGGGGAGCTTCAGCTCTTTTTAGTGCCATTAATATTAAAAATAATGATAATGAGGTATTAATATTAGAGAAAGATAAGGAATTAGGGAAAAAGATTTTAGTTACAGGTAATGGACGTTGTAATTATTTTCATGATCCATTAGATATTAAGAGTTATTATTCATCTGATATAGATATTTTAGATAAATTGATAACTGATGATTTAAAGAAGGAAGTTTTAGATAAGTTTAATAGTTTAGGAATTATACCTAGAATTATTGATGGATATTATTATCCATATACTAATCAGGCTAAGACTATTAGAAATATGTTTTTATATGAAATAGATAGATTAGGTATTAGTTATCTTACTAATTATGAAGTTAAAAGTATTAGAAGTTTTAATAATGGTTTTATTATAAATGATGATATTACGTGTGATAAATTAATAATATCTTGTGGTGGAGATAAATATCAATATATTGAGAATATTTTTAATATAAAGGAAGAAAAGATTTTTCCATCTTTGATGCCTCTTGTTACAGATGTAAATTATGATTTAAAAGGTATTAGATGTAATGCATCAGTATCTTTATTTATCAATGGGACGTTTATTGATAAAGAAGTGGGAATGTTACAGTTTACTCAAGATGGATTATCTGGAATATGTATTTTTAATTTATCAAGAGAAGTTCCATATGCATTAGATAATAATGCTAATGTTAATATAAAAGTTGATTTTATACCTGATATAGATGATGTAGATTCTTTCTTTAATAGATATGATATACCTTTAAAAGAAGTTTTAAATCGCTTGTTAGATCAAAAAATAGCTAATATCATTGTTTCTAAATTAGATATTGGAAATAAGATTTATAAAGAATTAAGTAATAAAGAGAAGAGTAAATTAGTTAAATATTTAAAAGAATTTTCATTTAATATAATTGGATATAATAAAAATCTTGCAGAGGTTACAAGTGGTGGAGTATCTTTAAAAGAGGTTGACAATAATCTTGAATCATTAAAAATAAAGAATTTGTTTTTTACTGGAGAGGTTTTGGATGTTGTTGGTAAATGTGGTGGATATAATTTGGGTTTTGCTTGGATAAGTTCGTTAATCGTGTCTAAGAAAATAAATACTAATAGATGATTTAATAATTGATATGAATTGCAAACAAATAATAAGATGTTTGCATTTTTTATATAATAATATAAATTTTTAGCACTTGTACTTGACAAGTGCTAAAAATTGAGTATAATGATAATTGTGAAAGGAATGATGAATAATGAAATTAATACCAAGAAATGATTATTATCTTGATGATTTCTTTAATAATTTTTTTGAGAGAGAAGATGAGGATATGAAATGTGATATCTATTTAAAAGATAACAATTATCATGTAGAGATGGATGTTCCTGGATTCAAAAAGGAAGATATAAAAATTGAATGTAATAAAGGAAATTTAATTATTACAGCTGAGAAAAATGAAAACCATGAAGAAAAAGATGGTAAAAAATATATTCGTAGAGAAAGAAACTATGGTAAATACCAAAGAAGTTTCTATCTTGGAGAAATCAATGAAGATGATATTAATGCTTCATATAATAATGGTACTTTAAGTATTATAATTCCTAAAAAAGAAGAACATAATACTAAAAAATACATTGAAGTTAAATAGATAGAATTTTCTATCTTTTTTTCTTTTTATAATGTATAATATGAAACAGGAAGTGGTTACATGTCATTTATAAAGATTCCAAGTAAGGGTATGAGAGATATCTTGCCACAAGAGATGTTTTTAAGAGAATATGTTTTAAATATTATGAAGGAAACATATAAAAAATTTGGATTTAATTCTATAGAAACACCAATTGTTGAACATATAGAAAATCTTACAAATAAAAGTGGTGGAGATAATGAAAAATTAATATTTAAAATTCTTAAAAGAGGGGAAAAGTTAGATTTAAATAATATAGTTGATGAAACTTCACTTGTTGATTCAGGTTTAAGATATGATTTAACAGTTCCATTAACAAGATATTATTCTAATAATGAATCATTGTTAGAAACTCCATTTAGATCATTACAAATAGGTAATGTCTTTAGAGCAGAACGTCCTCAGAAAGGTAGATTTAGAGAGTTTTTACAATGTGATATTGATATATTAGGAGAAAAAACTAATTTAGCTGAAATAGAATTGATTACGGCTGTTATAACTTTTTTGAAGAAATTAGATTTTAAAGATTTTACAATTAAAATTAATGATCGTAAGATTTTAAAAGCGATGGTTTTATATGCTGGCTTTCTAGAAAGTGATATATCAAAAGTTTTAATTTCATTAGATAAGATGGATAAGATAGGTATTGATGGAGTTAAAGATGAACTTTTAAGTTTAGGATATAATGAAAGTAATGTTATAAAATTTTTGGATTTATTTAATAATGAAATAGATATTGATAGTTTTACTAAGATAATAAATGTTGATTTAGGAGTAGTTAATAATTTAAAAGAAATAATTGATATAACAAGTAATATTACAGATGCTAGGATAATTTTTGATCCGACTTTAGTAAGAGGTATGAATTATTATACAGGTCCTATATTTGAAATTAAAGTTGAAGAAATATCATCGGCAATTGGTGGTGGAGGAAGATATGATGAAATGATATCTAAATACTCTAATCTTGATACACCAGCATGTGGTTTTTCAATAGGATTTGAAAGATTAATTTTAATACTTAAAGAAAGAGGATTTAAAGTTCCAACATCTTCAACTAAAATAGCTTTAATTATTAATGATAATTCTAATAAATTAGAAGTAATTAAAGAAGCTAATAGTTTAAGAAAAGATAATGTAGTTGTTAAAGTAGTAAAACGTAGCAAAAACTTTAAACATCAAATAGAAGTTTTAGAAGAAAATAATTATACATATAAAGAAATATAAAAACAAATCATCTCAAAGGGATGATTTGTTTTCAATTAGAAGCTTTAAACCAGTCTTTTCTTCATTAGCTATTTTAATTTCATTAAATGAAGGAATAATACATAAATCATTTCCACTTGGTGTTACAAAACCTCGAGCAATAGCAACGGCTTTAATTGCTTGATTCAAACTTCCAGCTCCAATTGTTTGTAATTCTAAATATTTATCCTTTCTAATAATATTTGCTATAGCCCCAGCTACTTTACTAGGTATAGACTTTGATGATACTTTTAATATTTCCATTTTAATATCCTTTCTATTAAATTATATTTATGGATAAAAAAAATATTACTTAACCAAGTAATACTTTTGCAATAGATAGTCCAAAAATGATGAGTGAAGTTATTAATACGACAGAGTCAATATATCCTTTACGTGCTTCATTTTTAATTAACTTTCTTTTTAGAATTTCTTCATTTTTTTGTTCTTTAATTTCTTCATCTTCTTTTAATGAATGGACATTTTCATTTTCTTTTAAAATGTTGTTTTGAAGTTCGCTACGTTCATTCAAGTTTTTTAAAACATTCATTTCACGATTATATTCATTAACATTATCTTTAGTAGGTTGATCTGTATAATCATCATATACTTTAGCAAGTTTCATGTAGTCTAGATAATCTTTTACTTTTTTTAGTTCATCTTCTGTTAAAGGAACTCCATTTTTAATATATTCGTATATTTCTTTCTTAGTATACATCTTTAATCACTCTCCCAAATTCATTTATATTAATTTTATTTAAATCTTTTTCATTGTTAAGTTTATCTGTTGTAACATAAACTTTAACTATATTAAATATATCTTTAGATGTTAATTTATTTTTTATATCATCACGAAAATTTTTGTTAAATAGCAATTCTGGAAAATAAAAACTGCTTATATCAATTTTATCATTTTCATATATTAAATAATTGCCTTCGATTTTCAATGTGCTATCAATAAGGTTGTTATGTAAAGACCATTCATTAAGATACATGATATTATCTTCAATAATCCTACTCAATATACACACTTCCTATCTTGATAAAATTATAATAAAAAGCATTCAAAAAATCAATATAATTTGCAATTTATAAAAAACAAATTATAATAATGATGTGATGTTTATGGAAAAAAAATTAACTAGAAGTTTTATTATAGATTTGTCTCATAAGAAAAAAGAACCAGAATGGATGTTAGATTTTCGCTTGAAATCTTTTGAGTGTTTTCAAAAGTTAGAAAATCCTAGTTTTGGTCCTGAATTAAACTTTTCTTTTGATGATATATTATATTATAAAAAAGATGATGATTTAAAAGATGATTGGAAAGATGTAAAAAAAACAACGTATAATACTTTTTGTAAATTAGGTGTGGTTGATGCTGAAAAGAAATATCTTGATGGAGTATCTAATCAGTTAGAAAGTGAAGTTGTTTATCATAAAAATAATACTAATAAAGATATTATTTTTATGAGTACAGATGAAGCTTTACAAAAGTATCCTGATTTGTTTAAAAAGTATTTTAATACACTTGTTAAGTATAATGAAAATAAATATACAGCTTTAAATGGTGCTTGTTGGAGTGGTGGTTCATTTATATATATTCCACCTAATACAAAATTAGATAGACCTTTACAAAGTTATTTTCGTATAGATACAGAAAGTTTAGGACAATTTGAAAGAACTTTAATAATTGTTGATAAGGGAGCAGAATTGTCATATATAGAGGGATGTACTGCAAGAAGTTATGCTAAGTCAAGTTTACATGCTGGTGTTGTTGAAATATTTGTTTTAGAAGGGGCTAAGTGTCGTTATAGTACTATTCAAAATTGGAGTAATGATGTTTATAATCTTGTAACAAAGAGAGCAATTACAAAAGAAAATGCCACTATGGAATGGGTTGATGGTAATGTAGGTTCAGGAGTTACGATGAAATATCCTTCAATTATTTTAGAAGGAGATAATTCTTTTGGTAATTGTATAAGTATAGCTTATGCTAAGAAAGGACAACAATTAGATGCTGGAGCAAAGATGATTCACCTTGGAAAAAATACTCGTAGTAATATTGTTAATAAATCAATTGCTGAAGGTGGTGGAGTAAGTAATTTTAGAGGAACTACTAAGATTACAGAAGAGGCTATCAATTCTATAGCCACTATTAAATGTGATACAATCTTATTAGATGATATTTCAAAAAGTGATACTTATCCTAAAAATATTGTTTTAAATAATTCTAGTACTCTTGAACATGAAGCTACTGTTTCAAAAGTTAATGTTGAAAAACTATTTTATCTAGAATCACGTGGTTTGAGTGAAGATCGAGCTAAAGAACTATACATATTGGGATTTGTTGAAGACTTTAAAAAAGAATTACCAATGGAATATGCTGTTGAACTTAATCGTTTGATAAATGAATAATATGTCGAAAAGTAAACTAAATAATTATAATTGGTTTACTTTTTTATTTTTTTATTAACTATTTATTTAGTATTTCATAAAATAACTAACTAATTTTAAAAAATTAGTTTTTTGTGTTTAGAAAAGAAGTTTGATACCTTATATAAAAAGGAAGAGAAATTTATGAATCATGTTATATTAATTGGTACTTTGAAAAGTAAAGAGGATGTTCAAACAAAAAAGAAGATAACGTTAAGTGTTAAGCGAACTTATAAGAATGAAAAGGGATTTTTTGAAACTGATGATATTACGTGTTTATTATGGTCAGGTATAATATCTAAAGTTGATAATTATTTTAATGAAGGTGATAAGATATCAGTTCATGGAAGATTAGAAGAGAGAAATAATTCTTTTGTTGTTTTAATAGAACAAATATGTCTTATAAATCATAACCTTAATAACTAGTCATATTATTATTTAGGTGAGAAGATGAATAAATATTTAAGATATCTTGCGTTATTATCTTTGTTATTTTTTAGTTTCTATCTTACTAATAATTTTTCTTTATATATGAGAAATAATGATCCTTTATATAAACATATTATGGATGTTAAGGATGACTATCAAGTGGATTATTGTAATGCGGTTATTGAAGAACAATATATGATACCAGGAGTAAATGGCAAAGAATTAGATGTTGAAAGCACTTATCGTAATATGAAAAAAAATGGTTATTTTAATACTTTAGATATAAATTATAAAAAGATTATACCTACTATAAGTGCAGAAAATCATAAAGATAAAATAATTAATAGAGCTAATCCTTTAAAGAAAGCAGTAGCAATTATAACAGAGGATAAATATATAAAAGAATACTTAGAGAATAATAAAGTTTATTATACATATTTAGTTAATATTAAAAATTATCAAGAG
>CAZJQA010000040.1:0-7433 GCA_964548285.1 uncultured Muribaculaceae bacterium | reverse complement strand
GCAAACAAAAAGGAAATTCATAAAAATGTCTAAAAAAGGTCAAGCCTTAGTAGAATTTGTTATTATACTACCAATATTTATCTTTATGTTACTATCTATTATTGATGTTGGAATGATTGTATATAACAAAAATGATTTAGAAAGTAGATTAAGTGATGTTACATCATTATATAGAGAAAAAAAGACTTATGATGAAATAAAAAATAGTTTAAATGATGATGAAATAAAATTAACTATTTTAAATACCGATAACGAAAAGATTACTTTTAAACTTTCTAAAGATATTAATATAGTAACGCCGTTTTTAAGTGCTATATTAGGAAATCCATATTCATTAAATGTTGAAAGAACGTTAGAATATGAATAAACATGGACAAACACTTATAATCTTTGTAATATTAATTCCCCTTATTATTACATTTATGGCTCTTATTGTTGATACAAGTGTGATGCGTAATGAAAGACAAAGAGTTGAAGACATATTAAAAGAAAGTATAAATATATATTATAAAGATGGACTTATAAAAACCAAATAATATTAAAGATTATGAAATAAAGGAAGAAGATTCTTCTATTTATATTATGTATTCAAGCAGTATAGATTCCATATTTGGAAATATTATAAATATTAAGAACTATAAGATTAAAGTTAATCTTAAGGGTACAAATGTTGATAGAATAAGAATAGAAAGGGTAGTAGAATGAAGAAGAAGATAGGTAAGAGTATCAGTTTTTTTAGTTTGAAAGGTGGCGTTGGCAAAACCATTCTTGCTGTTAATATGGCTGGTATTTTTGAATCATTGAATAAAAAAGTTTTAATAATGGATTTAGACTTATCTGGTGGTGGAGTTAATATGGCTCTTAATAAAGTTGCTGATAAAACCATTTTTAACTTTGTTGATGATTATAATAACAATCGTTTTAAAAATTTTAGAGACTATGTTACTAAATATGATGATTTTATTGATATATTATCTTCTCCTAAGGATCCTAGACAAGGTGGAAAGATTGAATCAAAGTATATTGAAATAGCGATAGAAAAAGCTGAATTATATTATGATATAGTACTTATAGATACTTCTCATGAAATTAATGAGCTTAATTTAGTTATTCTAGATAGAGTAAGTGAAATATTATTTGTAGTAAATAATGATCCATTATGTTTAAAAAATGTTAAGAGTATGATTGCTATATTTAAAGATTTAAATAAAACTAATTATAAAATATTACTTAATTCAGCAAGAGAACCTATGAAGAAGTACTTTACGTTATTTGATATGCGAAATATATTAAATTCTAATATTAATTATGAGATAACTAAAGAATTCTATATTAAAAATATTGATGATTATGTAATGAATGGTGAAATTGTTACTTTACAAAAGAAAGCTCCAACTGTTTTTAATAAAGATTATACTAATATGGTAAAGATAGCAATGGATTTAGCAGGAGGAAATGATGAAAAATAGTTTAGTAGAAGCTTTTAATTATAAACGTAAGACTAAAAGTTTTGATGAAGTAAATGATTATGAGATCTTTCCTAATAAAGAATTATTAGAGACATTAAGAACTAAGATTATTGAAAACTTAATTGATAAAGAAATGCCTCAAGATAAATTATTAAATCAATTTGTAAATGATGAGATAGATAAAACTATTGAAGGATATGATTTAACTAATTTAGAGAGAAGTCATTTATACAATCTTATTGATAATGAAATAAATGGATATGGGCCATTAACAGAATTATTAGAAGATAAAAATATAACAGAAATAATGGTTAATAGTCCTAATGAAATATATATTGAGATAGATGGACAACTTATTCGTGATGAAAGTGTATCTTTTATTAATGATGAACACATTGTAAGAACTATTGAAAGAATGATAGGACCCATGGGAAGAACAATTGATGCAACAAATCCGATGGTTGATTCAAGACTTAAAGATGGTTCAAGAATTAACGCGGTTATCCCTCCATTATCAACTAAAGGACCAGTTATAACTATTCGTAAATTTAAAAGGGAATTAGCAACTATCGAAGATTTACTAAGAATTGGATCAATGACTCCCTACATGGCGACATTTTTAGATGCTGCGGTTCGAGGTAAATGCAATATTTTAGTTTGTGGTGGTACTGGTTCTGGTAAAACAACACTTTTAAATATATTAAGTGGTTTTATACCTGATAATGAACGTATTATTACTATCGAAGATGCTGCTGAATTAAAATTGGAAAAAGAACACGTAATATCACTTGAAACACGTGTAACCAATTATGATACAGATGGAGAAATTACAATTCGTGATTTAGTTATTAATGCCTTACGTATGCGACCAGATAGAATTATTGTTGGAGAAGTTAGAGGAAAAGAAGCCTTTGATATGTTACAAGCTATGAATACAGGACATGAAGGGTCTTTAACAACTTTACACGCAAATGGTCCTCATGATGCCTTAAATAGACTTGAAACAATGGTTTTAATGAGTGGACTTGATATCCCGGTTAAAGCAATAAGAGAGTATATTGTAAGCGCGATTGATTTAGTTGTTAATATTGAAAGAATGAGTGACGGAAAAAGAAAGATTACATCAATTTCAGAATTAACAGGATTAAATAATGGTGAAATAGCATTAAGAGAAATATTTGGATTTAAATTACGTGGTTTAACTAATAAAGGTGAAGTTGATGGAGAATATATATTTAATGGATTAGATAAATCTAAAGTATATAATAAAATAAAAGGAAGAGGAATAAACATCGAAGAATTATTTAAATAGAAATGGAGGTAACATGATTTTTATAATACAATTATTAATGATTTTAGTATTATTAATACTTATTTATATTTTGTTTAGACAAAAAAGAATTTTAAAGTTAGAAAAAAGATTTGAACCATATTCTTTAATAAGTATATCTAATAAATCTAGTTCATTATTTGATTTAATCAATATATATATATGGAAACTAATTCATGTTACTACTAAAATGATTAGCAAAAGTGCCGTTTTAAAAGATTATTCTTTAAGATATGAAAAACATATTAAGTATGAAGATCGTGATAATATTTTACCGATGGATTATATAAGTATTAAATTCTTACTAGGTTTTACTGTAGTAGGTTTAAGTATAGTAAGCGCAACATTTCAACTAGGTAAATTTACTATTATGAATTTCTTAATTAGTTTTTTAATTGGTTTCTTTATACCAGATATTATTATTGAAATTCAATATAGTAGAAAAAGAAAAAAGATTGAAGAAGAACTTTTAGAGGCTATTATAATGATGAATAACAGTTTTAAAAGTGGAAGAAATATTATGCAATCAGTAGAGATAGTAGCTAATGAACTTGATGGACCAATAGCAGATGAATTTAAAAAAATCAATATGGATATGACATATGGATTATCATTAGAAACAGTCTTTCAAAGATTTTATAATCGTGTACAATTAGAAGATGCAATGTATATAACAAATTCATTAACGTTATTAAATAAAACTGGAGGAAATATAGTAAAAGTATTTAATACTATTGAAAAGAATTTCTTTGAAAAGAAAAAATTAAAAACTGAAATGCATAGTTTAACAAGCGCTAGTATCTTTGTTTATAGAGTTTTATGTATTTTACCATTTATATTTATATTTGTTATATATATATTAAATCCTACTTATTTTGAACCAATGTTTAAAACTACATTAGGTAGATTAATATTATTATTTATAGTATTATTTTATACTTTATATATATTAGTAATTAGGAAAGTTCTAGAGGTGAAGATGTAATGAATAATAGTATTATATTAAAGGTTTATTCTGATAGAACTATAAAAAGAATAAGTAGAAAGATAAAACTATTAGGTCTAGATTGTAAATATAAAGTGATGGATGTATTAAATTTTAGACTACTTACCTCAATGTTCTTATTAATCTTTTTTATGATTTTCATAAAAAATGGTTATATCTTAGGACCAATTGCCGTAGCTTTATTCTTGTATTTAAGTGAATATTATATGTTTGATTTACCAATTAAGAAAAGAACTATTAAACTAGAAAATGAAGCAATATTTTTCTTTGAAGTTTTATCTTTAACACTACAAAGTGGGAAAAATCTTACTCAGGGATTAAGACTAGCAACTAATAGTTTAACTAGTGAATTATCAAAAGAATTTAAAAAATCATTAGATGAAGTTAATTTAGGAAAAAGTTTTCCTGAAGCATTAAATGATATGAAACTTAGAATACCTAGTGATACAATTAATAATGCTATTTTAAATATAGTTGAATCAAGTATATTTGGTAATAATATTGAAGAATCTCTTGATAATCAATTAGAATTTTTAAGAGACAAGAAAACATTAAGAATAAAAGGTGAAATAGGTAAGCTTCCAACAAAAATTAGTATTTTATCTGTTGTCTTTTTTATACCAATTATTTTAATGGTTATATTAGCTCCAGTTTTGATTAATTATATAACAAAGTAATATTTTAAATAAAGATGTCTATTAGAAATGTAAAATAGTTTATTTTTCTTGACTAAAAGGAAAAAGTTATATAAAATTAATATGTAATTATAAAAAGAAATGAGGTTTAGTTTATGAGTGATGTAAGTGTTGGAACAAATTTAGGTTTTTGTTATCAAACTGCAAATATTTGGCAAGTAGTAGGATATGGTTTATTAATTTTTAAAATTTTAATTCCAATCGTATTAATTGCTTGGGGTATGTTTGATTTAGGTACAGCAGTTATAAGTTCAAAAGATGATGAAATCAAAAAGGCAACTAAGAAACTTGCTTTAAGAGTAGTTTCTGCAATTGCAATCTTCTTCTTACCAACTATTGTTGTTGCTGCTTTACGTATTGTATCTAACTGGCGTTCAAGTGCTGAAGATGACTATGCTGTTTGTCAAGAATGTTTGATGAATCCTGGATCTTGTAGTGCTGCTGAAGATGCATGGAATGGTCGTGCTTAATAATCTCAAATGAGATTATTTTTTTTGCTTTAAAAAATTAATTATACATGTTAAAATAGTTATGGATTGGAAGTGATGATATGGACAATAATAATGAAGAAAATGAAAACTTAGAAGAAATATCATCACTTGAAGATACTGAACAACAAACAAATGAAATTTATAATGCAGGTAAAGTGGAAGCATCTAAGGCATTACTTAAAATTTTATTAAAGAAAAAAACTATTTTGATAGTAGCTGTTGCTTTTTTAGCGTTTTTTTTGCTTTTAATATTTATCGCGGTTTTTGATAGTTCTAATGGAAATCAATATGTATATAAAAAGGTTGATTATCCTAAAACGGTAACTATCACTTCTAGTGATGGGAAAGATGGATATAAAGAAACTAGAATGGCTTTAGAAGATTATGTTAAAAGTGGGACTTTATTATATACAAAAGATATCGTCGCTGATGATGCTTATCTAAAGGAATTATATAAGGTGGTATCAATTACTTTAAGAACACAGGCTATAAGTAAGAATGGTAATGTAGAGAGTTTTTATATTCCAATTAATAATGTTTCAACTTCTAATAAGCTTTATGATGATATATTATTACAAACTAAAGGTTTAATAATGGTTGATTTAAATGATAATGTTTTAGATGCTGAGATTTCTTCGTTTTGTTGGGATGGAACAACAAGCACTGAAAGTGATTATTTAATACATCAAGCAAATAATATGACTTTGCCAAGAGACTATATGAAAAATTATCTTCCAGAAATGGAAAGAGATTGTCCATGTAATTATAGTAATGTAATGGGTGAAGAAATTGATGAAGGAGATACCGATGGATTAAGTGCATCTTGCTGGTATATGTGGGAAGAAAATAAAACTGTAACAAATAAGGATGGAACTACTAGCGAAGAAACACATTATTACCGTACTTATAAAGCTAGAGATGACTTAGACGGTTTAAGCGTTTATGGTGCTTTTTATGGAATGAAGAGATTTGCTAAAAATTATGATGATATGTTGAAATATTTTTTTGGTAGTAATATATCATATCGAACAATTTATGATAATTCTGAAGAACTTGAAAAAAATAAGAATTATTCATCTTTATGTGGAACAGCTGATGAAGAACATAATCTAATATCTTTTATATCAGGATTTGAAGGTGAAGAATCTTGTGATGAAAATAATTATAAGGTTTATGACAAAGATAGAGCTAAATATACAGTTGGACATGGTACAACAAATTATGATATTGAATCAACTATTATAAAAAATTATATTGATCAAAATAACTATGGACAATATTTTAGAAAAGATAGTAAGGGATATACACTTAATGTAGGTGACTGTGTTCCTAAAAATGTTATAGATGATATTTATATGTATTCAGTTGACGCTAACTATGGAAGTGAAGTGGAAAGGATTGTTGCCCAAAAAGGAGTCGAATTAACTCAATTTCAAAAAGATGCATTAATTTCGATGGCATATAACCTAGGAAGTAACTCTACAATCATTCCTCGAGTAATTGATGCTTATTCAACTGGAAGTTATGAAGATGTTTGGAATGTAATAAAAGAATATAATAAAAGCAGTGGAAAAGAATTAAGTGGGTTATCAAGCAGACGTAAGGCTGAATTTGCATTGTTTGTTACAGGTGATTATAGTGATCAAGGACTTTTTTATAATCGTGATGTTACTAATTATGATGATTATAATTCAGAAGGAGTAATGGAAAGACTAGCATCATGTAGTACTGGAACATCAGGATATAATTTCCCTCTACCAAATAAAAGTTCGGTAACATGTACTTCAGCTTTTGGATATCGTATTGATCCAGTATATGGTGGTAGTGATTATCATTCAGGAATGGATTTAGCAACATCTATGGGTACAGATGTTTTAGCTAGTAAAAGTGGTATAGTTACAGTTTCTGGTTATGATGAATCATGTGGTAATATGGTAAAAATTAAACATAGTGATGGGTATTCTACAGCTTATTGTCATATGATGGATGGTTCTTTATTGGTTAAAATAGGTGATAAGGTTGATGCAACAGATGTTATAGGTAAAGTTGGATCAACTGGTAAATCAACAGGACCACATTTACATATTATGGTTTATGATACTACTGATACCAAGTTAGATCCTTATGAATATATAGATGTATCAGGCGTTAATAATCCTAATGCTTGTACAAATAATTAATGGAGGAAGATATGAAAATTAAGAAAATATTAATATTATTATTTCTTATTATTATGATATCAGGATGTCAAGTCAACTATAATCTTACTATTACAAGCAATTCCTTTAAGGAAAGTAGAGATATTATACCTGAAGATTATGATATATATCAAAATACTAATTTAAATAATTTTCTAAAATCTTTTACAAATAATAAAATATCTCCATTTTATAATGATATTGATGAGATTAATGAGGTTAGTTCATCTGATATCAATCCAAC
>CAZJQA010000039.1:0-7551 GCA_964548285.1 uncultured Muribaculaceae bacterium | reverse complement strand
AATTCAAGAAAAAACAAATTCAAATAATACTATATTTATTAATAATTATTTAAATCATTTAAAAGATAACTATCTTTATTTGTTAGATTTAAAAGATGATAACATTGTCTTAAAAGGAATAATATTTACTAAAGATAAATCTATCTATGATGTATATACACTTAAATTCTTAAATATTCTAGTTTGTAATAATAACGATATAATATTAACAACAACTAGTGATAATAAAACAATATCAATAAAGATTAATAAGATAAGTAGAAAGATAAATATTGATAATAATAAATTATATTTAATATATAATATTAATTCTAGTATTATAGAAGATAATACTTTAAAAGATTTAAAAGATGAACATAATTTTAGAGTTATTGAAGATATATTTAATAAATATTTAAATAATGAATTAAATAAAACTTATAATAGTTTTAAAGATAAAGATCTAGACCCTTTAGGCATAAAAGATATATTAAATAAAAAATATAATCATGTTTATGATTATAAATCTTTAGATTATGAAATATCTACCAATATAAATATCAATAAAAATGGATTAATATTTGGAGGATTAAATGAACAATAAAACTTTATATAATACAATTGCTTTAATAAGTCCGGTTTTTTTTATAGGCTTTGGTTACTCAAGACTTTTTAATATTCTTGGTACTAATAGTTATCTTGCTTTTATAATTGGAATAATAATTGGTTATCTAATAATTAAACTATATGAGATAAAAAAAGAAAAGATTGATTTTAATAATCTAAAACATCCATTATTATTTAAAATTATTTATATTACGATAAATACAGTTATCTTAATTCAAGCAATATTTACTTTACAAACTTTTATATCATCATTTTATCTTATAAAGAGCCCTACTTTCTTTATTTTGTTACCTGTTTTTATCTTATTATTTTTTATTAAAGATACAAATAAAGAAAACATTTCTCTTTTATCATGTTCTTTATTACCTATTAATTTTATATTTCTTATTATAACTATTATTGGTATTTATAATAAAATTAATATAACAAACTTTCTTCCTTTTACAATGCATATACAGTAACTCCATATATGATGTTAAGTAATTTTGATACATCTAAAAAACTGGGTAATAAATATATATTAAATTCTTTACATATTTTAGTATTGGGTATCACAATAATATCTGTTTTAGGTAATAATTTAATTAAATTATATCGTTATCCTGAATATATGATTTTAAAAAATATATCTATATTTAATTTTATAAGTAAAGTTGAAAATATTATTTCTATATCATGGGTTTTAATATTAGTTTATACATCAATGATATCTTCATTTAATGTATATAACGAAATAAAAAGAAAGAAAGTATTTAATATATATCTAATATTAATCTATTTTCTTTCTAATATAATTAATTATTATTATAAATATGTTGCTATTGTATATAAAATACTACCTTATATCTTTATGTCTTTTATAATTACAATTATATTTTATTTCTTTATAGAGACTCACCATCAAGACTAAATGATTTAGCATCTGTTATTTTAACATCAATTATCTTACCTATATTATCAGGTGATGTTTTAACATTTACAAGTTTCATTGTTTCTGTGTATCCATATAATCTATCTTCTTTTTCGGAAACTCCAAGAATCAATACTTTATAAGTATTTCCAACATATTCTAAATTATGGTTTTTAGCATCTTTGTTAATTAATTCATTTAAGCGTTGTAATCTTTCTTCCTTAACATTAGTTGGAGTATTATCTTTCATTAATGCAGCTGGAGTGCCTACTCTTGGACTAAAAATGAATGTATATGCCCCATCAAAATGACATGTATTAACAACATCTAATGTGTCTTTAAAGTCACTTTCTGTTTCACCTGGGAATCCCACGATTATATCTGTTGTGATTGCGACATTAGGAATTTCTTCTTTCATTTTCTTATATAATTTTAAATACTCTTCTTTAGTATATCTTCTACCCATTAGTTTTAAAATACGATCCGATCCACTTTGTAAAGGTAGATGAATGTATGGCATAATATTAGGATATTTTGCAATAACCTTAATCATTTGATCTGTAAAATTCCAAGGATGTGATGTAACAAAGCGAATACGAGGAATATTAGTTTTTGCTACATTCTCTAATAAAGTAGCAAAATCAGTTCCATCATTTAAATCTTTACCATATGCATTAACGTTTTGTCCAAGTAAAGTTACTTCTTGATATCCTTCTTCTTTTAGTTTTTTTACTTCATCTATTACATCCTCCATTTTACGAGAACGTTCTTTGCCTCTTGTATATGGAACAATACAATATGTACAGAATTTATCACATCCGTATATAATATTTACCCATGCAGAAATTTTTGAATCTCTGGAGTACTTAATTCCTTCGTAAACTTCTCCTTCTTTAGAATATACTTCTATATCTTGTTTATTATTAACAGTTTCTAAAAGCATTCTTTGTAGATCATGAATATTATGTGTACCAAAAACAATATTAATATATGGATGATGCTTTAGAACTTCTTCAACGACTAATGATTCTTCACTCATACATCCTCCAAGACATAAGATAACATCAGGTCGTTCTTTTTTTAAATGCTTAACTCTACCAAGATACCCAAATACTTTTTCATGAGCATTTTCTCTAATTGCACAGGTATTTAAAACAATAACATCAGCTTCTTCCATAACTTCTGTATCGGTCATTCCCAAACTTTCTAATATTGCTCTTATTTCTTCAGAATCATGTTCGTTCATCTGACATCCATATGTTCTTAAAAAATACTTTTTATGTAAAAATTTATTACTAGGTGTTAAATTAAGTTCTATTCTTTCAACTTCATTTCTAGTTCTTACTTTAGCATCTTTCATATTAGGCAAATTCATACTACCACCACCGGTAAAAAGTATATCATTCTTAAGCAATATTAGCAAATTTTTTTATTTAATAACAAAATAAAATAGACTTTAAAAAGTCTATTTTTGTAACATATTTAATAAATCTATTTTAAACATATCTTTTGAAGCATTATTCTTACTAATCATAATACCTTTATATGTTCCAAGTTCAGATCTATGTCCTTCTAATAAAATGTCTTTAGGTTCAATATCTTTTAACATAACTGTTGTTTCTTTAGAATATACAGTGTATAAAAGTTTAACATCTCCATGAATTTGAGCAAACATAGCATCACTTGGCAATTTAAGCTCATATGTAATTGTTCCAGCATCTTTATTATGACTAATAATTTCACCTGGGAACTTACCACATCTCATATCAGGATAATATTCGAAACTTAATTTTTTAAAAGCACGCATGTTATACTTCTTAAGTGATCTTTCTAATTTTCTAAATTCATTTTCATTAACATAATCTAAAACGAAATTTTTCATATAATAACCCCCTTATAATATTCCTAAAGTGAAAACATTGTAGCACATTCAATTTTATTTGTCAAAATTCACTTTTTTTCATCCCGTTTATTCCTTTTATGTGAAACAATTGTATCACAAAAACAAACATTTGTCAAATCTTTGAAATATTCTTTAAAATAAAGGACTCTCCATCAAACATATAATGTAATTCATACATAGATAATTTGTTCGTGTATTTATCAAAATTAATAGTATTTTTATATGCTTCATCAATTAAATTTTCGTAATTACTATCACTATATATCTTTAAAGTGTTATTCTCTTCAATAACAAATATTGGATTAATTGATAAGATATAATCAGTTAAACTTTTCTTAGCTTTTACTAGATTAGTTAATACATATCTATTTATATTTGTATTACATATTGTATTTATATTATATATATTATTACTTTTTTCATATCCACATATTTTACTACATTTAAAGATATCTCTATTGCTTTCTTTTATATCTTCTACAAATAATTTTTTATTATATATTCTTAATTCTTCCTCAGTAATGATATTATTACCTTCTTCATAAGCTTTATTTAATGAACTTGCTATCTTATATCTATCACCAATAATTTGTTTATCATATAGTTCTTTAACAGTGTCATAACTATTACACATATTAAAATTATTATATAATTCTCTTACTATAGAATCATTAATTGATACTTCAATATAGTTATCTTTTTCTTTACTATTTAATAAGAAGTATCCTGCTAAAACTGCAACAATAAATATTAATACAAAGCCATAATATTTTTTCATAAAATCACCTTAATAATTATATATTATTTCATTAATTTATTCATCATTTTTAAGGCTCCCTTTTCAATTCTTGACACTTGAGCTTGAGAAACATTTAATATATTTGCTAATTCATTTTGAGTTCTTCCTACAATATAACGTTCAACTAATACAAACCTTTCTTTTTCTTTTAAATTTAATAAGCTCCTTTTAAGCAATAAATATTTCTCTTTTGGTATATCTTCTTTGATAGATAATTCATCTTCTAAATATATTTCTTCTCCACCATTGTTATATATTGGTGTATTAATGGATATTGGTTCTTTTAATGAATCTAGAGCGTTTAAAATATTATATATATTAGTATTAAAATGTTTACTTAATTCTTCATTAGATGGATTGTGTCCATATTTTTCAAAGTACATATTCTGATAATTAACAATTTGATAGGCAAAATCTCTTATAGTTCTTCCTATTTTTAAAGAACTTCTACTATCCCTGATATGTCTTTTAACTTCACCTAATATAAGGGGAATAGCATATGTACTTAATTTTAAATCATATGATAAATCAAAATTATCAATTGCTTTTATTAGTCCGATAACACCAACTTGAAATAAATCATCCATATTTCCAACATCTTTAAACCTTTTTAAAACACTTAAAACCAATTTTAAATTACCCATTATTAGTTCTTCTTTTGCAAAATTATCACCATTATGCATCTTTATAAACAATTCTTTTTGTTCTGAATCACTTAATACTTTCAATTTATTAGTATCTACACCTGTAATATCTACTTTATATTTAGCCATTAAAAATCCCTCAATTAATATTGAGAGATTGTCTATTTTTTTATTCATAATTTTTTAAATAATTAATTGCGTCTTCTAAAGTTGCAACATTCTTAATATCAATAGTTAAATGATATTTATTTTTAATATCTATAGCTTCATCATAGTTATCATTAGGAACTAAAAATAATTTAGCTTTCTTTCGACTGGCACCTAATAATTTATATTTAACTCCATCTATTTCGCCGACTTCACCATCTTTATTAATCGTTCCTGTTCCTGCAATAACATTTCCTTTAGTTAAATCTTCTGGTACCAAGGCATTATAAATACTTAATGCCATCATTAGTCCTCCACTTGAGCCATACTCGCTATCATTCATCTTTATATCTGCAGATGGACTTTCTTTATATAAGTATTTAGATATAAAAGTAAATCCAACTTTTGGTTTATCCATTATTAGTTTGACAACTCCATAACATTGTTCTTCTTTACCATTTCTTATAACAGTGAAATTTATTCTATCATTTACTTTTAATTCATCAACATATTTTAATAAATCTTCTTTAGATGAAACAAAAGTATCATTGACTTTTATAATTTGATCCATTGGTAATAGATTAGTATCAGCTTCTTTTAAAATATATGTAACGTATATTTTTTCTTCGGTTATAACAAGTTCCTTTTCTGCTGCCTTAAACGAAGCCATTATCGCTTCATCTACAGACGATTCTCCCATCATTTTGTCGATTTTCATACGAGTATCAAAATTTTCATTTTCTAGTGTTAACTCTTTATCATTTACTAAATCCCAATCAGGAATAACAAATGATAATAATATATTGGGAATAGTTCCATATTTCATTGAAACATATGTCATATTAAAACTCCCTTTTTGAGAATATCCTCCTTCAACACTTATTCTATCATTTAAATTAGCTAATCCTCCAGGAGTATTAATTTTATATGGAAACTCAAATGTACATATAAATATCAATAAACAAAGTCCTAATATAAACTTATAATTTTCTTTTATATATATCTTAATTTTATTTATCATTTTCTAACCTCCTAATAATTATAAACTTAAATTGATTTTTTATGAAGAAAAAATTAACATATTATTATAAAACTTTCATAATTTATATTATGAAAGATAACTTAAAACTTTTCATATCATTCTTTATAGTATATCTGTTATTTAAAAACAGTTTTTTAATAACTAATGAAATTATAAATTCTTCTACTATGTTTTTTTACATCATTTTTCCATCTACATTTATTAATCTTTTATTAATGGATGTATTATATTATCTTAATTTTCCATATCATCTACATCATATTTTAAAAATTCCATATAAATATATTTTAATTATCTTATCTTTTATAAGTGGTACTCCATCTAATATTTATCTAATTAAAAATCTTTATTTAAATAAATATATTGATAAAGAAGAAGTTAAAGATATGATTAGTTATACTTTCTTTATAAATCCTTTCTTTTTATATACAATGTTAAATAAAATTTTTGCTTTTAGAACATCTATATTACTTATTGTTATTCCTTTATTAATTAATATAGTTAAATCTTTATTTTTAAAAGATAATTTTGAATTAATAATTAAACCTAAAAAGGAAAGTCTATTTATATATATAATTAATAGTGTTAAAAATAATATTAATACATTATTAAATATCTTAGGAAGTATTATATTAATAAATATAATAAATGTATTAATAAATAAAAGTAATAATATTGTTTTAACTGGTATTTTAGAAATAACGAAAGGATTAAACTTAGTTATAAATAATAATTTAACATATGATATCAAGTTAATATTAGCTGCTTTCTTTATAAACTTTGGGGGATTATCTATAATAACTCAAGCATATTCTATTATAGATGATAAAAATATCAGTTATTTAAGCATAATAAAAGGAAGAATTGCTTCTTCCTTTATAGCTATTATGATAATAATTATTCTAAATACTATCTAAAGCTAAAGTAATCATTCGATCTAGAGATCTTTCTCTATCTTCAATTGATAGGAAATCTTCACTATACTTACTATCTACAACTGTTAATATTGCAGCTGCGTCTTTATCAAAACTATCAGCAATATGGAATAAGGCAAATGTTTCCATTTCTTCTGCAATAGGTTTAATATTCTCTGGAATTCTTGAAATAACGTGTTCATTATCAGAATAAAAACCGAATTGTTCTGTACATAGAACAGTTCCAATTTTTACATCTTCATTTTTTTGAGATGCAACATCCAAAATTCTTTTAGTTAGATTTTTTGATGGATACGCTATGTGAGTTGGATCTCCATTATATGAATAAGCAAAGTTTGACTCAGTATAGCTTCTATCAGCAACAATTAAATCAGGAACTCTTAAATTTGGAGATAGTGCTCCACATGTTCCTATACGAATTATCTTATTAACTCCAAAGAAATAAAATAATTCAAAAGCATAAATACTTACACTTGACATTCCCATACCATGTCCCATTACAGTAACTCTTTTACCATTATAATATCCTGTATATCCCAACATATTTCGCGCACTTGTAACTAGC
>CAZJQA010000038.1:2427-7566 GCA_964548285.1 uncultured Muribaculaceae bacterium | reverse complement strand
GTATCCAATTTAGAATGTCTAAGGAAATATCACAAAGAGAAGAAAAAAATGAAGAATCACCACTTAAAAAAGTAGGATATATCCTACTTTTTATAAGTATTTATAGTGTATAAGATGGAATTTTATTCATAAAAATATAATAGATTTTAAAAATAGCCAAGGACAGAGACGGGAGTTAATAGCATAAAAAAATCGAACTACGAATAGTCCGATGTTATAAACAAATGGAGCAAGTGAGGAGAATCGAACTCCCGTCTCGACCTTGGCAAGGTCATATTCTACCATTGAACCACATCTGCAACGACAATTTTTCAATTGCATTAATAATATAACAAAAATTAAAAACAATTGCAAGTCTTATTTTCTAATGTTATAATATTTTTGATAAAAGGATAGAGGATATATGAAAAAGAAATATAAGTTACTAATTATCATTATTTTGCTAATTGCTTTATCTTTAGCAATTTATTATATTTTCTTTAATAAGAAAAAAGAAATTGATTATCAGGAACCTGTAATAGAAGTAACAAATCAAATAGATGATTATGGGTACACTTTAGATGATAGAGATACAGAACTATTTAAAGAAAAGTTTGAAAAACTTAAAACTTTACTTAATGAGGATGATTATGACAAAGAGGAGTACATTAAGTTAGTAAGTGAATTATTTATTATTGATTTTTATACTATTGATAATAAAATAAGTAAATATGATGTAGGAGGCCTTGAATATGTTTACAGCGGTGCTGTAGAATCATTAAAGGGTATGGCTATAAATACTATTTATAAAACTGTAGAAAATAATTTGGATAAAACACGTAAACAAGAATTACCAGAAGTCAGTGATATAGAAGTAAATGACATTAGTAAATATGAATATATATTACCTGATGAAGATGAAAATGATTATAAAGATGCTGAAAAGGTAAATGGATATAGAGTAAAATTATCTTGGGATTATGTAAAAGATTATGGTTATGATACATCAGGAACTCTTGTTTTAATACCAGATGGAGAATTAAAATATGGAGTTGTTTACTTTAAACCATAATTATAATATAATAAAATAAGGAGAGATAAAAATGAACAACATAAAACCATGGCACTATGCCGCTGTTATTATTTTAATATTAATACTTATATTATTAGGAGTTAGTTTAAGTTATGCCTTTTATACGGCAACTATAACAGGAAACGCTAATTTAAGTGAATCTACAGCAGCAGTTTTTAATGTAAGTACAAATTTAGATTCTACAAGTACAATAAACACTACTAATTTTAATTTAATAGATCCTACATCATATGAAATTAATGCTGAGAAAGTATCATTTACAGTTAACAATGCGAGTACTTCTAACGTAAATGCAAAATACACATTAAGTATCAACAATATAGCTATGAGCGAAAACTTATTCAGTCAGTATTTTAAATGGGTTCTAAAGATTAAACATAGTAATGGAACAGCTGATACTGTTATAAATGGTGATTTTGCTGATTCAACAATGGCACAAGAAGGAAATACAAGTACGACATTAACAAGCAATTATTCTAAAGTTCTTATAAGCGATGAAAATCCAATAACTTTAGGAATTAATAGTACAGATACTGTAACGCTTTACTTATACTTAGAAAATAATAATAATGTTATTCAAAATTATTTAACAAATGGTTCCTTCAGTGGTAAACTTGCAATTAACATAGTTCCAACTAAAGAAGGTTTAGCATCTTAGTTAACATTCACACTAGTCTTGTAGGCTAGTTTTTTTCTTTACACAATTATTTTTGATGTAGTATAATTATTTCCGAGGACGTGATATTATGGGTAGAGCATATGAAGTTAGAAAAGCTAGTATAGAAAAAAATGGAATGGCTAAAACAAAAATATATACCAATTATGCTAAAGAGATATATTCTGTTTGTAAAAAAGGTGGTACTGACCCAGAAGGAAATTTGCTTTTAAAAAGATTAATTAGTGATGCCAAAAAAGATTCGGTACCAAATGATGTTATAAACCGTGCCATAGAAAAAGCTAAAGGCGGTGCTGGTGAAGATTATGAAGTTGTCACTTATGAAGGGTTTGGTCCAGGAGAATCAACATTAATAGTAAAAACAATGACAGATAATGTCAATCGTACAGTTGGAATGGTAAGAGCGGCCTTTAATAAAGTTCATAAAAGTTTAGGAGTAACTAATTCCGTATCTTATAATTATGATTATATGGCTATTTTAAGTTTTAAAGGACATGATGAATTAGAAGTTTTAGATTTATTAACTGCTAATTCTATTGAACCAATTGATATGGAAGAAGAGGAAGATATCTTAACAATATTCTTGGAACCTAAAGACCGTTATAAAGCAAAAGACTTATTTGAAAAAGAATATCCATCAATATCTTATGAAATTGATGAAGAAGGTATGTATGCTAAAGAAAAGGTTACATTAGCACCTGAAGATAAAGAACAATTTTTACTATTATTAAAACTTTTAAATGATATAGATGATGTTAGTACTATATATCATAATGTTAATTTAGATTAATATTATGATTTTTTTTGTCGAATTTATAGATTTATTAAAAAATAGTTATATAATTCTTTTGGGATCTAGATGAAAGGAATTATATGAATTACCAAAAAAATATGGACGAATTAGTTTTAGATATTTTAAATAAATATCCACATTTATATGATGAATATTATAATGAAAAAGATTGGTATTTAAAAAGAAAATTTTTTCTAGAAGATAATAAAATATTATTAAATGAACTTTTTATCAGTTTGAATGATAAAGATTATGATGTTTATAATTTATTTAATATGCAAAAGTTATATTTATCATATCCAAATAAGTTGCCAGATAAACTAGCCTTAATACCATGGAATAATATAGATATAATATTAAGTTTATATTCTAAGAAGAAGAAAAAGTTCTATATTGATTTATGTTTATATATAAAGCCAAGTAGTAAAGAATTAAAAAAATATATATGTCATGATTTATATGAGAAAAGTTTAAAAGTTCCATCTAATATTAAGAAAGATGAATTATTTTATAGTAAATTAATAGAAGTAGAATCTTTAATATATGAATAGAATTTTATCAATATGTTTGATAAAATAGCATATAAGAAGGTGTTAAATTGAAGATTTTAGTGGTGGATGATGAAAAGTTAATAAGAGATGTCGTAAGAGAATATCTAGAAGTAGAATCATATGAAGTAGTTGAAGCAAGTGATGGAGATAAAGTAGATGATATCCTAAGTAAAGATAGTATTGATTTAATTATTATGGATATTATGATGCCTCATAAAGATGGCTTTCAAACAGTTAAGGAACTAAGAAAAACCTATAATGTTCCTATTATTATGTTATCAGCAAGAGGAGAAGAATATGATAAATTAATTGGTTTTGATTTAGGAATTGATGATTATGTTACTAAACCCTTTAGTCCTAAAGAATTAGTCGCCAGAGTAAAAGCTATTTTAAAACGCAAAAAAGAATATGATAATATAATTAAAGTTGGAGATTTATTAATTGATACTAATGCTCATGAAGTTAAAATAAAAAATAAAACCATTATGTTAACACCAAAGGAATATGAATTATTAAAATTTTTAGTATTAAACAATCATATTGCTTTAACAAGAGAACAATTGCTAACCAATATATGGGGATATGATTTTTACGGAGACGATCGTACAGTAGATACTCATGTTAAAACATTAAGACATCAAATAGGAGAATATGGAAAATATATTAAAACTGTTTTTAAGGTAGGTTATAAGTTTGATTATGAAAAATAAAAGAATTTCCTCGATGAATAAAAAGACTTTAGTTTATTTATTTGTGTTTACAGCTAGTATATTATTATTGTTATGGTTATTTCAAATATTTTATTTAAAATATTCATATCGTGATTATCAGTTAAAAGTTATGAATAATTTAGCTAATAGTATTAAAGAAAATAAAAGTAATGATTTAAATAATGATTTAGATAAAATAGCGTATCAAAATGAAGTATGTATTGAATATCACAGTTATAATAATGATATAAAATATTTTAATACGCGAATGATTGGATGTGCCTTAAACAGAAAAACTCCCGAGTTAACAAATATAATTAATAATTTTAAAAATAGTAATCAAGATATTGGAACAACAGAATTGGTAAATCAAGAATATGAAGTAAAAGCTTTTTTATATTCAATTAAAGTTAATGATGGTTATGTATTTATGTATAGTACTTTAGATGATGTCAGTAGAGCTAATGTGGTTTTAAAAAATCAACTAATATATATAACTATAGTTGCAATTATCTTATCATGGTTTATATCATATTTTATTTCAATAAGAGTAAGTGCTCCTATACATGACATTACTAAAAGAGCAAGAATGCTTGGAAGTGGAGATAAAGTATCTTTTCCTAATTACGATATCTCAGAGATTAATGATTTAGCTATAGTATTAGATGAAGCCCAAAAAGATATTTTAAAAAATGATGAGTTAAGAAGAGACTTGATGGCAAACGTTTCTCATGATTTAAAAACACCATTAACAATGATAAAAGCATATGCTGAAATGATTAGAGATATATCATATAAGAATGAAGAAAAAAGAAATGAACATCTTAAGATTATAATTGATGAGACAGATAGATTAAATATATTAGTTAATGATATATTATCTTTATCAAAACTACAAGCTAATGCTAGTAAGATAGAATATAGTGATTATGATTTAGTAACAGAGATTAATAAAATTATAAATAATTATCAAATTATAAAAGAAAAAGAAGATTATCAATTTGTTCTTGATATGCCTTCTAAAGTTATGGTTCATGCTGATAAGAAAATGATTAATCAAGTTATATATAATTTAATTAATAATGCAATAAATTATACTGGTAAAGATAAGTTAGTAAAAATAAGAATAAGTAGAGAAAAGAATTATTATTTAGTAGAAATAATAGATACAGGGAAAGGAATAAAGAAAGAAGAATTAGATTATATTTGGAACAAATATTACAAGAATGATAAGAATCATCAAAGAAATATTATTGGTACAGGTATAGGACTTTCCATAGTTAAATCTGTTTTAGAAAGACATCATTTTAAATATGGAGTAAAGTCTAAGATAAATG
>CAZJQA010000038.1:0-2417 GCA_964548285.1 uncultured Muribaculaceae bacterium | reverse complement strand
CTAATTTTTATTTTTATATTAAGAAGAAATAATTCACTTGAATTTCACAAGAATTACACATTTATATTGTAATATGAAAGCATGAAAGGAAAGTGATAATTAATATAATAATTAAAAAGATATAATTAAAATTAAACAAAGTAAATAACATATAAACTCAAACTCACACTTTTTGAGAAGAAACGATATTTTAAATGTTTCTTCTCTTTATTTTTTTTTGTCTTTTTGTTATTATTTATGTGAGGTAAATTATGAAAAAGAAAGTTTTATTTATATTTATTTTTATTATTATTTTATTTATTAGTTATTATTTGTTCTTGCCAGCAATTAATCCATTGTCAATTGGTTTTTGGTTATATTTATTGTTTTTATATATAATATTTATTGTATTATATTCAATATTTAACGCGAATGATATTATATTGACAACTCTTAGACATCCTAGTAGGACATTTAAAACTGCAAGTATTAATGTTTTTGTTATATTTGGAATTATAGCTTTAATTTTAGTTATTGATTTTATCTTAAGTCCTGTGTTTTTTGCTAAGAATTATTCTAAAAGAATCAATGTTTCCGATGGTGATTTTGCTAAAGACATGTTAGAAGTTGATTTTAATAAAGTTCCTCTTCTTGATCGTGATTCATCAGAAAAACTAGGAGATAGAACTATGGGAGCAATTCCAGAGTATGTATCTCAGTACTACGTTTCTGATAGTTATACTCAAATTAATTATAATGATGAAATATTAAGAGTTACACCACTTGAATATGATGGATTTATTAAATGGTTAACTAATAAAGATAGAGGTATTCCAGGATATATATCTGTTAATTCAGTTAATGGAGATTCAAAATTAGTTAAATTAAATAATAGTATTAAATATGCTAAGAGTGCATATTTTCAAAAAGATCTTAAAAGACATTTAAGATTTAAATATCCATTTACAATCTTTGGAGAAGAATCTTTTGAAATAGATAATGATGGAAATCCATACTATATTATTCCAACTTTATCTTATGGAGGTATTTCTATTAAAGAAAAGGTTACAGGATGTGTTATTTTAGATCCTATTAGTGGAGATACAAAGTATTATGATTTAGATAGCATTCCTAGTTATGTTGATCATGTATATCCTTCATCTTTAGTATTAGAAGAAGTTAATGACTGGGGACGTTATAAAGATGGTTTCTTAAATTCTATATTTGGACAAAAGAACGTTGTAAAAACTACAGACGGATATAATTATTTAGCTTTAAATGATGATATTTATTTATATACAGGTATTACATCAGTGCTATCAGATGAATCTAATTTAGGCTTTATTTTGACTAATTTAAGAACAAGCGAAACAGTATATTATGATGTAGCGGGAGCTGAAGAATATTCTGCAATGGATTCTGCTAAAGGACAAGTTCAACAAATGAATTATGAAAGTACGTTCCCATTATTAATTAATTTAAATAACAGACCTACATATTTAGTAAGTTTAAAAGATAAAGCTGGATTAGTTAAGATGTATGGTTTTATTGATGTTGTTGATTATCAAAAAGTAGTTGTTAGTGAAGCATCATTAGGAATAAATGAAGTAGCTAAAAGATATTTAAAAGCATATAGTAATGTAAGTGATAGTAACTTAAGTAAAGATATTATAATTAAAGATATCAAAGATGTAACGATAGATGGTAATACATATTATTACATATTAAGTGAAGATAATAAAAAATATAAAGTAGCGCTTCAAAAAGCAGATATTCTTCCATTTGTTAAAATTGGTGATAAGTTAAATATCAGTTATGTAACAGAAGAAGATATTACAGAAATTACTAAGGTTGGAATGTAATATGAATTTTAAAGTTGATGTTGAAGTTAGTAATCATCATGTTCATTTAACTAAAGAAGACTATGATAAATTATTTGATACTCCTTATACTAAAATAAAAGATTTATCTCAAACTGGAGAATTTGTAAGTGATAAGATTGTTAATGTTAAAACTCCAAATGGTGAAATAACTAGATTAAGAGTATTATTACCATTTAGAAATTATACACAAGTTGAATTATCAAAAAGTGATAGTTATTTATTACATATTAATCCTCCTATTTGTAAAAGTGGAGATTTAAGTAATGCTTCTAATATAACTATTTTTAGTGATAAGGGTGAAATAAATGGTAATTTTGCTATTGTCCAAGAAGCACATATTCATATGAATGAAAATGATTTAATAAAATATAAAGTAAATAATGATCAGGAAGTTATGGTTCATTTAAAAAGTGAAAATCGTGAAGGACTTATTAAGGCTCATATAAAATCTAATGTTAATGGTGTTATGAAGTTACATATTGATTTTGATGAAGCTAATGCATTTTGTCAAAAAAATGATATGAAAGCGGACGTGATAATATGTGGACAATAGGC
>CAZJQA010000037.1:0-7700 GCA_964548285.1 uncultured Muribaculaceae bacterium | reverse complement strand
TATCTCTTGTTGAAATACTTGTATCTCCATTATTTAATGTATTAACAGTTGATGTAAAAAACGCTAAAGAACTTCCTACTATAATTATACCTAAAGCTATTAAGACTACTAACACATAATTTATAATTTTTTTCATACTAACACTCTCCTCTAAAAACTCATTTCTTATCTTTTTTAAATACCACTATTCCAAATATGGTCATAAAAAAGCAACTTATAATAGTTAAAACTAAAAACATAGTTCTTCCATAAGAACTTTCCAATATATTAGGATTATTCTTAAAAACATTAATCTTTACTTTCTTACCAATTTTCTTATTAAATTTAGTAAGTTCATTTCTACTTGATATATATTCTTTATCTTCATATGTATATTTATAAGTAACTCTATTACTTATAATATTTTTATCAAATAAAGAACTTTTAGAAGTGTCTGTATCTACTATAATACCTTCAACACTTTGATAAAATCTCATTTTATATAAATAATTTAAATAAATACCGCCAAATATTAAAAATCCAACAATAGAAATAGTAAATAGATAAGTAAATAAAAGTCGATATTTTTTCTTCTCTTTAAATACCTTTTTCTCCATATAATACCTTTCTTCTAATCTATATATATATATATAATATCAAATCGTTAGATTATTTTCAATTCAAAAATAAAAAAAGAGCTTGTATTAACAAGTTCTTTACTTAGACAAATATTTTATAACTGTTTCGGCTAATTTAGCTGGATCTTTTATAGTTAATCCTTCAACCATTAAAGACATGTCATATAACATATTACTATATTCTTTTAATTCTTCTTCATTTAAAGATAACAACTTATCTTTAATAGGGTGTTTAGCATTAATTTCTAATACTTTTTTAGAAGTTATTTCATCATTATTAGGTATCTTCTTAAGTGATTTTTCCATGCCTAATGAAACATCTCCAACACTTTTTAAAACCACTGGATAATCATCCAATGAATCAGTAAATAAAACATCACTAACTCCAATAATATCTTTCATCTTTGCTAATTTATCTTTATTATCTTCGTTTAATTTCTTTGTTTCTTCACTTTCTTCTAATGAATCATTAACTGAACTAACATTAATAAATTTCTTATCTTTATAATCTCTTAACATCATAAAGACAAATTCATCAACATCATCAGTACAATATAAAACTACTTTGCCTTTTTTAATTAATGACTTAACTTCTGGTAATAAACTACATTTATCACTTGATTCTGCTACAGCATAATAAATATCACTATCAGGATTAATATTTAGATAATCTTCTAATGTAATATACTTATCATCTTTAGAATTTTTGTATATTAATAAATCTTGTAATTTATCTTTATTCATACCATAACTAGAATAAATACCATATTTAATTTGTAAACCAAAGTTTTTAAAGAAATTAATATAGTCTTCATTTTTATTCTTCATTAAATCAATTAATTCTTTTTTTATCTTTGTTTCTATAGAACTAGCAATAGTTTTTAAAACTCTATTTTGTTGTAATGTTTCTCTTGAAATATTTAAAGATAAGTCTGGAGTATCAACAACACCTTTAACAAAGCTAAAATAATCAGGTAATAAGTCTTCGCATTTTTCCATTATTAAGACTCCGTTAGAGTATAATTGTAATCCTTTTTTATAATCCTTTGTATAATAATCATATGAAGGATGACTAGGAATATATAATAAAGCATTATATTCTAAAGTACCCTCAGCCTTAAAATGAATATGAATACTTGGGTCTTCATAATCATTAAATTTATCTTTATAGAATACATTATATTCATCATCACTTATCTTATTTTTATCTCTCTTCCAAATAGGTGTTAATGAATTTAATACAACTCTTTCGGTTTTTTCTTCATATTCATCTTTATCATCTTTATTTTTCTTTTCTTTTAATACTTTTTTTGTAATATCCATCTTTATTGGATAAGTTATATAATCACTATATTTTTTAACAAGTGATTTAATTTCATAATCTTCTAAATAAACTTTTGATTCTTCATCATCTTTTAAAGTTAAAATTATATCTGTACCGTAACTGTCTTTATTAGCTTCTCTAATAGAATATCCATCTACTCCACTAGATTCCCAAGCATATGCTTCATCACTACCATATTTCTTAGATATAACTAATACATTCTTGGCTACCATAAATGATGAATAAAAACCAACTCCAAATTGACCAATAATATCAATATTCTCTTTATGTTCATTGTCTTTCTTAAATTCTTCAGAACCAGACTTAGCAATTGTTCCTAAATTATTTTCTAGTTCTTCCTTAGACATACCAATACCATTATCAGATATCGTTAAAGTATTTTTTTCTTTATCAACACTTATAAGTATTTCTAAATCATCTTTTTTAATCTTAATATCTTTATTAGTTAATGATAAATAATATAATTTATCAATCGCATCACTAGCATTAGATATTAATTCTCTTAAAAATATTTCTTTATTTGTATAAATAGAATTAATCATCAAATCCATTAATTTCTTAGATTCTGTTTTAAATTCTTTTTTCTTCATAATATCACCTTCCGTGATAAAGAATAACACTTTTAATTAGCAAAGTCAATATTTGAGTGCTAATTATCTTCTTTGCATATTTTTTAAATATTCACTTCTTAAATACTCATTAGATAAATGGGTATATATTTCAGTTGTACTTAACTTCTTATGTCCAAGCAACTCTTGAACCACTCTTATATCCGCCCCATTCTTAAGCATATCTGTTGCAAATGTATGTCTTAGGGTATGTGGACTTATATGATGCATTAACCGAATCTTTTTAATTCTCTTATTTACAATATCTTCTATAGATTGTCTAGATAATCTTTCATCTTTACTATTAATAAATAAGTATTCACTTTTAGTATTTCTAATATCTAAATATTCTTTTAATGCATGACTTGCATGATTAGAATAATATACGTATCTTTCTTTATTACCTTTACCTAATACTTTAATACTCTTTTCTTTCATATCAATATCCTTTAATTTAATATTAGATAGCTCAGATACCCTTAATCCGGTTGAATATAACATTTCAAATATTAATCTATCTCGATAATCATTTATATTATCTAATTCTTTAAAATCTAATAGTTTATTTATTTCATCATAATTTAAAACATTTGGTAAACTTTTTTTCTTCTTAGGATTTCTAATTAATAAAAATATATTAGTATTAATAACTTCTTCTTCTTTTAGATATTCATAAAAACTTCTTAAAGTACTTAAATGATGATTTATACTACTGTTTTTATATAAACCATCTAAATCTTTTAAATAATCCCATATATTTTCTTTGGTAACACTTCTATAATCTATATTTAATTTATCTAAATAATCTTTATATTTAATTAATTCTACATTATATGATGATATTGTATTATCACTATAATTACGAATCTTTTTTAAATATAACAAATACTTTTCTATATATGTCAACATCTTTATACTCCTAATAAAATTATAATAATTTTTCTTTAAAAACACAATAATATATTGTATTATAAGTATGAGGTGTATATGATAACATTACAAATTATAATTAATAAATTTATTACATTTATATGTAAAATATTTCATAAAAATGGAGCTCAGTTTCCAGGTTCTATAAGTTATAATATGAACTGGCATGTACTAGAACATATAAAGTATCCTAAATATGTTATAGGAATTACTGGTTCAAGTGGTAAAGGAACAACTACTAATTTAATATATAATATTTTAAAAGATCAAGGAATAGACGCGGTTTATAATAAATCAGGTAACAATGGTATCCGTGGTATTGTAACTTTTATTTTAAATAATACGACGACATTTTCTCATAAATTTAAACATGAAGCTTTAATATTAGAAATTGATGAAAGACATCTTCATTTAGCATTTAGAAAGAATCATTTAACTCATTTATTAATTACTAATATAACGCGTGATCAACCTGCCCGTAATGGTTCACCAGATATTATATATGATTATATATTTAAAACAATAACTAAAGATACAAAGATTATTATAAATGGTGATGATCCAGGACTATATCAAACAACATTAAAAGATTATGATGTAACAACTTATGGTATAGATAAATTTAATGATGATAGTTCTATTTCTAATGATTATTCTAATGACTATTTATATTGTCCTAAATGTAATACTAAATTAAATTATAATTTTTATCATTATGGTAATATTGGAGATTTCTATTGTCCTAAATGTGATTATAAAAGAAAGATAGATTACTTAGGAACAAATTTAGATTTAGATAAAAAAGAAATAACTATTAATGGTAATGTAATTAAGTTAACTAAAGATTTCTTATTTACGGCTTATGCAACAACTGGAGCTTATACGCTTACTTCATTATTAGGTATAGATGAAGATAAAATAACTAAGTCATTAAATAATATAAAATATTCTAAAAGAGGACATGAATATCATTTAAATAATCGTCAAATAACAATGTTAGAGAGTAAAAATGAAAATGCGTTATCTTATTATCAAAGTTTAAAATATATTAGTAAGATAAAAAAAGAAAAAACAGTAGTCTTAGGTTTTGAAAATGTTTCAAGACGTTATAAATTTAATGATTTATCTTGGTTGTATGATGTTGAGTTTGAATTATTAAATGATTCATATATAGATAAAATTATAATTGTTGGAAGATTTAAATATGATATATATGCAAGACTTAAATATGCTAATATAAATCCTGATAAAATAATTATGTTAGATGATATTGATAACTTTATATCTACACTTAATAAGACTAATGGAGATGTATTTACAATGGTATGTTTTGATATGACAGCAATCTTACTTAATAAGATTAAGGAGGAAATAAATGGAAACAATTAATATCGTTCATTTATATTATGATTTATCTAACTTATATGGTGAACATGGAAATATCTTATGTTTAAAGAAATATCTAGAAAACTATTCTAATGTTAATATTGATTATTTATCTATAAATGATGATATTGATTTTAATAAATATGATATCTTTTACTTAGGATGTGGTAATAATGATGCTTATTTAAAGTCTCTTAATCATTTATTAAATTATAAAAATAATATTGTTGATTCTATTAATAATAATAAATTCTTTATAGTAACAGGTAAATCATTAGATTTATTTGGAACAAGTTATAACACTTTAGATAATAAAAAGATAGATACATTAAATATCTTTCCATATGAATCATGGGAATCATCAAAAAGACTTGTTGGAGAACAAATATATAAGTTTAATGATTTAACTATAATTGGGTTTGAAAACCGTGATAGTATATTAAAATATGTTAAGACAAAACACTTATTTGAAGTAAAAAAAGGATTTGGATATAATTCCAAATCTGTTATAGAAGGTATTCATGTAAATAATTTTTATGGCACATATTTATTAGGACCATTATTAGTAAGAAATCCTTACTTTACTAAATATTTAGTAAAAGAAATATTAAAAAACAAAAACATTGAATATCATGAATATATAAATGTTGATGAAGAAAAAGCTTATCTTGAATATGTTCATAATTTTATAAAACCAGAGTAAAAACTCTGGTTTTAATATTAACTAAATTTAGGTATATAAGTTATTTCTTCGGATACAATTTCGTTACTATCTAAGTCTTTGTCTTCAACCATCCAGCCTTTAAATTCACCATGATTTTCTGGAACTGGAATATTATATAATTTATCATCTTTATTTAATAAACTCATATTTGTAACTTCATCACATAATGTCTTAATAGTTACTTTATCTATATTATATTGTTCTACTTTATTAAAGTTAGCATTAACTACATATTTACCATTAACTTCTTTATTATTATATCTATAAACAATATAATATGTTACTTCTTCTTTATCTTTACTTAAAAATTCTTGATCAATCTTTATTTTATTATTTGTTAAATTAGCACTTCCATAAACAACTTTTAGATTTCCCACTACTTCCATATTATTATCATTTATACTTATATATTCTTCATCAGGCTTAGTAGTTTTAAATACTAATAATGATACTTTATCTTTTAAATCATTATCTATTTTTCCATCAATAGTTAATTCATAAACTTCCTCTTGTTCTTTTAATGACTTAACACTAAATTTTTGAACACTAACATAATTACTTCCATTTATAGTTCCTTCGTAATTAATGTCTCCTTTTAGCATTAAATCTTTATTAACTTGGTTACTTTTAGGTTTGTTTAAAAAGACAAATCCAAATACTCCTAATATAACAACTAATATTCCAACACATGCAATAACTTTATTCTTCATATCATAATCTCCTCTATTATATAATAACATATTATATTGATAATTTAAATGGTAAATTTATATCTACTCAGTTATATATCAAAGTCAAATGAAATTGATACACTAAAATCATTATTAAGACAATCAACACTAAGTAATCTACCTTCAAAAAATTGATAACTACAATTCAATTTAAAATCATCAGTTCTTTTAATAAAACTATCAAGTTTTAATTTTGATAATTCAATATCACTAATATAATTGTTTTTTAAATCATATGTATTTTTATTTAAAGTATCTACAAAGTTCTTATAAAGATCAATATCATACTCCTTATTATCCTCTGTTATAAACTTATTGTTCTCATAGATTCCTTCTATATCTATAATATTATCATTTTCAGAAATAGTCATAAAACTATAATACTTATCATAAGGTTCCTTTATATCTTTTAATTTTACATGATTATTTTGATATTGCATGAATAGTACAATTCCAACACTTAAAATAATAACAATAAGGGCAAAGGCTATACATGAAACAATTATTTTTTTCTTATTCATTTTTTACCTCCTATATAATAAATATTTTTGCATATACATTACCAGAAAATCTATCATATATGTATCTATAAAACTTTTCATAATCATAAATTTTTTCTCTTAAAAGTCCAATATGTAGTCCATCTTGAAAACTACAAATACGAGCTCCTTCTTCACAGTAAGATGCTGACCAATATCGACTTGAAGTATTATAAAGTCCATTAGTACCTTTGTTACAGTCCCCACCATTTCCAGAACCTGCATAACCTTTGTTCTTATCATATAATTGAATGGTAAATTCATACGAGTGTTCTCCACGGTTAACTACTGAATTATCATAATAACCAAACCCATTATCATCTAAACTTTTAGCTAAAACTGTAGTTGAAGTAACACTTAAAACTAAAACTCTGCCATTATATAAATTACCTGTAGTCCAACTACCATTACTATAATCACATGCTGATGAATTACACCCTGATGAATTTCTTCCAGTTTTATAATTTTCAGTACAGTTACATTTAGAACCTCTAGGTACATACCCACTTACAAGTATCGTTCTACTACTATTTCGTAAAACATCAACTGCAGCTTTATTGCCACTAAGAATACTTCCAACCATAGAGCCTTTTACATGAGCACAATCATACATTGCATCTCTAAATGATTGATAACCAAGATATTTTTGGAATTTTGCTGTATCATTAACTATCGCTCTAAATTTATTTTCATCACATGCGATAGCCTTACTTTCATCATAAGTCGGTTCACAGCTTTGAGTATTACATGTTCTATTTTCTGTCATTGTTCCACAAGATGAACCATCATAATTACTTGTATAATATCCGGTTCTACTTTG
>CAZJQA010000036.1:2864-7776 GCA_964548285.1 uncultured Muribaculaceae bacterium | reverse complement strand
AAAAATATATTTAAAAAATTAAAATATGTAAATATATTACTATATATAATTTCCTTAATAGACTTTGTCTTAGGAGTATCATCATAATTTACTAAACCATTTCTAATACGTTCTTCAACTTCTAGAGAACTTAAACCCTTTTTAATATTATCCATACTTTATTCACCACTATAATTTTACTAAATATTATAATTAAAGTATAGATTTCTTATATCATTTTCTCTTAATTTTAATAAATATCTTTCTCACCATATCAACAGGAATAACACTTAAAGATAATATAACAACTAATAATAATTCATTAGATGTTAAACCATATGTTCTAAATAAAGCCCCACCATAATTAATTATTATTAATTGAACAATTAATATAAATATAAATATTAATTCAAATATAGGATTATCTTTTAAATTAGCAAAAATATTAATCCTTTTAGTACGAGCATTAAAAGCATTTAATATATCAATAAATATAAATAAAGCAAAATATGCCGTTAATAAATATAAATCATTTATATCTTTACGTATATAATTACTTATAAAAGATGATTTTAAGAAAAACACACATAATATAACAGCATATAAACTATCCCATATAATTTCACTTTTCATATATCTATTAATAATTTTTTCATTTTTCTTTTTAGGTGTTTCCTTCATTAATTCTACTTTAGGTGGTTCATATGAAAAGGCTATTGCTGAGAATGTATCCATTATCATATTAATCCATAACATTTGAATAATTGTAATTGGTGTAGATACTCCAATAATTGGTCCCAAAATCGAAAGAAATAAAGCAATAAAATTACAAGTTAACTGATATATTATAAATTTTCTAATACTTAAAAAAATATTTCTACCATATAAAATTGCTTTACTAATAGATTGAATATTATCATCAAGAATAACAATATTACTAGCATTTTTAGCAACATCAGTACCACTACCCATTGCAAAAGAAGCATCAGCTAATTTAAGAGCAGGTGCATCATTTACCCCATCACCAGTCATTCCTACAACTAAATTTTTCTCTCTCGCTAATCTAACTAATTTACTTTTATCACTAGGCAAAGCTCTCGCTATAACCTTTATCTTAGTTAAATTATCTAATAGATATTCATCACTTAATTCATTTAATTCTTTACTAGTTAACACAAGCCCATCATCATCTAATATACCTACTTCTCTAGCAATAGCAGTAGATGTTTCTTTAGAATCTCCTGATATCATACAAACATTAATACCTGCACCTTTTATACTACTAATTGCCGTTTTAGCTTCACTTCTTATTTCATCTTCAATAATAACTAATCCAATAAAGATACAGTGATTATTCTTTTTCATTATTAAACTTATAACTCTTTTTCCTACATTAGTATATTTAGATATTATCCTATACAACTTATCTTTATCTAATAAATATTTTATATCTCCATTTTTATTAACATAATACAAACATTTATCTATTAACTTTTCACTACCTTTATAATAAGTTATCAATTCATTATTCTCTTTTACAGTAATTGAACGATATTTATTAAAAGAATTAAAAGGTTCATCTTTAATAACTTGAGGCCTATTAATATTTTTATTAATAAATTTTAAAAAGGCAACATCAGTAGAATTACCTCCAACTATTTTATTATCTATAATCATTCCATCATTATTCCAAATAAATGATTTTTCTATAATAGAACGATATTTTAAATCATTATCTAAATCACTATATGTATTATAAATATAATTATCATATGTAATTATCTTACTAATATTTAACTTTCCCTTAGTTAAAGTCCCTGTTTTATCAGTATATAAAATATTTAAAGAACCTGATGACTCTATACCTACTAATTTTCTAACTAAAACATTATCTTTTAACATCTTTTTCATATTACTACGTAAAACTAACGAGATCATCATTGGAAGTCCTTCAGGAACAGCAACAACTATTATAGTAACAAATAAAGTTATACCATAAATTAAATAATTAATCATTAAAGGAATATTAGTTAAAGTCTCTTTAATTAAATATATATCATAGTTATTAGCAATTACTACTTTAGAAAAAAGATATGTTATAAAGGCTAAAAAAGCCCCAATATAACCTATCTTACTTATAGTCTTAGCAAGATCAGTTAATCTTAATTTTAATGGACTTTTAGGTGTTTCTTCTTGTAATTCTTTAATAATACTTCCATATATAGTATTATTACCTACCTTAGTTACTCTTCCTATAGCTTTACCACTATAAATAGACATTCCTCGTAAAACTTCTTCACCTGTACTAATATTTTCTTCTTTACTTTCACCATTTAATTTAGATTTATCAACACTTAATTCTCCTTCTAATAATAAAATATCAGCATATACTTGATCTCCAGCATTTAAAAAAACTATATCTCCGACAACAAGTTCATCAATTGAAATTAACTCTATTATATTATTTCTTTTAACTTTAACTTGTTTATTATTACTTTCTTCTTCTAATTTTTTAAAAGCTTGCTCATTTCCATATTCACTAATTGTCGAAATAAACGTCGATAAAAAAATTGCTACTAAAATTCCTAAAGTTTCAAAGTAATCAGCATCCCTAAAAAGAAAAACAACCTTAATTACCAAACTTATTAATAATATTTTGATAATAGGATCACCTAGAGATTCAATTAATAATCCAAAAAATGTTTTTCTTTTTTTTATAAACAGTTTATTACTACCATATTTTTTTAATGACTCTTTTACTTCGCTAGTACTTAAACCATTATAAGACATATATTTCACCTAGAAAAGTATATGAAAAAAGATGGTAAATTATTTAAAAATATTAAATAATTTGCCACCTTCTATAAAAATTATAACTCATTAAAATCATCTTAATATAAAGTTATAATTATATTTCTAATAAATCACTATGCGAACCTGTTGCAACTAATAAAAGTATTAATTCATTATTATTTATTTGATAGATAAGTAACCAATCAGGTTCAATATGTAATTCTTTACAATTTTTATAATATTTATCATCTTTAAGATTATGATTTTTATATTTTGAATCAAGTTCCTCGCCATTAGCAAGTTTTTCTACTACAATAATTAACTTTTCAATGTCCTTATGTTGCTTTCTTATTAGTTTATAATTTTTTTTAAATTTGCTTGTTATATGTACTTCATATTTGGTGTTCATTAAATCAAGCATCTTTTTCTATTTCCTTATCTAAATCTGAAAACATTTCTCTAACATTATGATAACCTTTACTAGGAATTTTACCACTCATTATATCGTCTGCTTCTTTTAAAGCCTCTATTACTTCTTTATTTGGCTTATGTGCAGAAACTTCAAATGGTATTGCCCATTCATTAATAGACTTAACTAAAAACATATTAATAGCAGTGCTCATATTAAGCCCTAAACTATTAAATAAACTAGTTGCTTCTTCTTTGATATTAGTTGGAACATTAACATTAATTACGCTATTTAAACTAGCCATAAATTATCCCTCACTTTCTTAACAAGAATTATATTACAGTTTAATTCTTTTGTCAATATATATTATATACATATTATATATATATTATACACATAATAAATTTGTGAATTATATAAAAAAAGATGGTAAATTATTTAAAAATATTAAATAATTTGCCACCTTCTACACTATTATTTTCATCTATTCTTGCAAATCCTAATTTCATCAATAAATCATCTAATATAGGATTATTATCTAATTTATCATCTAAATAAGGAACATTAAAATATATTTTACTATGAGATTCATATTCAAAATCCGAAACATCAGTTTCATTTAATACACTTCTATTTAAAACTATTTTTTTATCTTTTAATTCTTCAAAAATATGATGATCTTTACGTATTAATTTATTTAACTTTATTAAGCCAGGTTCAATAAGGTAAATAATATCTGTACATATAGAATCATTATAACTACTACTATTACCTCCTAAATCAACTAATATTACTTCTTTATTAATATTATCAGCAATAAAATTAGGTAAATCCATATGAGTAGTATGTTTTAAAGAATGATCATTTAAATATACAAAATCATTACTATCTACTTCAACGGCAACTACATCATATCTTCTCTCTAATTGTTTTTTTAATAAATAAGTTAATGTAGTTGAACCAGCATGTTCAGTAATATTTTTAATACCAATAATACGTGTATTATTAGGATTACTAATAGATTCTTGAGTTATCTCATTATTATAATTATTATTTATTATAGGTACTTGTACATTTTCTTTTTTAGGTTCTTCATTAGTAAAACTATTTAATTGATGAAACTGCGCTACATCTTTATATGAATTAGGATTATCTATTAAAAACCTTATTGCATCTATATTAGATGTAAAATTATAAATACCCATAGATACTAATTGAGATTTATAACGAGGACTATTTACAACCTCAGAATCATCAAGTAAGAATATTACTTTACTCATATCAAGATTAACAGATAATTCTTGAATAGTTGTTATATCTTCATAATTTTTAATCGCAGTAATATCAATAATCATTTTATTAAAGAAAAAATTAGAAAACTCATTAATGATATCTTCTGGTGTAAATTCTCCTTCTATACTTTTTAAAAAATCAATATCTAGATTAGCAATCAAGCTTGCATATTTATTAACAATTTTTACGTTCATTTTATAAATCTCCTTCAAAATAATTGATATCATTTTCAATAGCATTATTGATATCGATAGTTGTTCCCTCTACTGTAAAGGTAAATAAATCACCTATAACTGGTAAATTAAAATTAAAAAATATTTTAATTCGATAACGAGAACGATTATTTAATCTTTCATTGCTAGTATCTATCTTAGCTACACAGTAATAATACTTTTCTCCCTCTTCAACCGGTTCTAAAGTGTCATCATCTAAATTTTT
>CAZJQA010000036.1:0-2854 GCA_964548285.1 uncultured Muribaculaceae bacterium | reverse complement strand
ATGTATGCATAACACCATAACCATTAAATCTTAAATAATTATTTATAAGACTTATAGAACCATCATTCATTTTATTTTTACTACTCAACCCTTCATATTTTTCAATCATAGTAACTAATTCATTTTTTAATTTATAAGCTTTTGTATAATTTAAAGATAATGCTAAAAAAGATACAAATATTAACATAAATATTATTACTAATTGCAATATCCATGTATTACCTATTGAGGTTCTCATTTAATCACTACTCCCATATAACACTTTAGTATCACCTGTTAATGAGAAATTAAATAAATCATGGAAAATTGGTAAATCAAGTTGATAGAAGACAACCACTCTATAATAGCTCATTGATGGTAATTCGCAAGAACCATCATCACAGAACATATTGTTTTCACCATAAACAACTTTGGCTAAACAAAATACAGGTCTATCAGTTGTTTCATTTCCATCTCTTGTATAACAAGTATAACTAATATCTTTACCATTTGCTTTAATCTCTTTAGGCATTACTCCCGTTGTACGATATGAATTTTCTTTTATATAACTAACTATCTCATCAATAGCAAATGAACTTGCACCATTATGACTTTGGATAGTTTCAATTATTTTATTTTTAACGTTAAAGGCTTTAGTTTGATTTATGGTTAAACACATGAAACCAGTAAAAATCAAAATAAAAAAGATAACTATTTGAAATAGCCAAGTACCACCTATTGCTTCTCTCAAAAATAATCACCTAACCTTTCCATGGACATGTAAACTCATTACTCTTATTATTTTCTAAATGACATTTTACACTACCGTCGCTTTCAGGCTTATTATTACAAATTGCTTTTGCACATGAGGCATTAGAATCAAAATTATTTCTAATTGCAGGCCAGATTATAGTAGAGAAAAAAACTACTAAGACAGCAACAATTACAACAACTAAAACTGTACTATTTAATTCTCCAGTAGCTTCTTTCATATAATCCTCCTAACGATTCTTTAATACGCCATCTTGATCGCTTTGTTTGTAACGACTGCAATTTAATCCTGTTTGTTCAGTTCCATTGTTATCAATGTAAGTACAATTTTCATTGTTTGAATCACATGAATAAGCAGAAGAACAATAAGTACTTTGTAAAATACTTTGTTGAATACCAGGCCAAATGAAGATTGTAAAGAATGTTCCAACAGCAGCAATTGCGACTACTGTTACAACAGTCATATTTAATTCACCTGTTGCTTCTTTCATTTTATCTTCCTCCTATCTATTAATTATTATAAATTATTTTAATTTAAATATCAACTACATTGACATCATTTGTAATACAGCAAAGACTAATAAAATCATAACTCCAACACCTGTAGTTATAAGCATTTTCATAGTCATACCTTCCATTTTCTCTAAACGATTTTTATATTTAATATCACGAGCCTTTTGTTGTAAGTTAGAAATTGTTTTAGAAAATGTTAATAATTGTTCTTGTTTATGCTCTTGTCTTCCTAAAGATAAACGATATAAAAGTCTCATCATACGCATTGAATCTCTTACTGGATAAGTCTTAGCAAAATCCATATAAGGATTAATTGTATCATCACCAGCATTTATTTGATTTATTAATTCCTGAAGTCCATCTTTAAATATTGGTGGAGCATCAGTTATTGATTTACCTAAAGCAACTGGAACAGTATAATGTTGGATTAAAATCTCTAATCCCTTTAAATAATGAGGTAACATTGCATCTATTTCTGTTAAGTGTTTTTTATAATAATTCTTCATATTATTATATCCCATCTTAAACACAAAGAAACCCGCTACTAAACTAAATATAATAGTTATATAACTTAATTTAGAAATAAAGAAACATAAAAGAACAACTATTATAATTAATCCATTCTTAACACGTTTATTAAAGAGAAAATCAGGATTAACCGAATCTCCATATCTTACTTTAACATAAAAGTTCCAATCAGACTCTTTAAGTTTTTCAAATAATATCTGATTATCAGATACAAATCTATTAGCGCTTATTCTACCAGTATAATTAAGAGTGAATAATAGTATTAAAGCTAAAGCAATAATTTCAAAATACATTATTCCACCCCCACATCTTCATAATAGAATTTCTCACCATAAATAAGGAAACCACAATTAATTATAATAATCGCATGTAATATTAAATCTACATACCATGTATTTAATAATTCCATATAATTATCTGTTCCTAGTAAGAATTGCATAACCATTACGAGTAAGAAAAGTGCCATACCAAATGTTAAAAATCTTGTATGGAATTCTTTACGATCAATTTGATCACGATATACACCTTCAACTAATGCATCAATATCCATAGACATATTTTCAAGTGCTTGACCAGAATCACGAGCACCTTCCTTTGTAATTTGTAAAAATAATTGATTCATATTCTTAACCATATAGAAAGGATATTTATGATTAAAATAAATAATAGATTCATCTATTGTACCATTTTGATAAGACATATCAATCATTTCACGAACATCACTTAAAACAGGATCTTCAAGTATTCCTGAATCTCTAACACCTTCAAGAGATTTTACAAAACTTTGAGTAGTATTAAATTCCATAATAACATTAGTAGTATATATTTGAATCTGTTCAAATATAAATTCACTATAAATCTTTTGACTTCTTAAATATGATAAATATGGAACAAATAAAACTGCAATAAATGCATAAATCAAAGCAATAACTAAACTATAAAAATATAAGTATGTTATACCACCAGCTACTATTGCAAATAATATTACTTGAAAAACATAATCTGTTACACTATAGTCTTGACCTAGTTCTTTAACTTTTGAACTTACAGATTTAAAACTATA
>CAZJQA010000035.1:0-7820 GCA_964548285.1 uncultured Muribaculaceae bacterium | reverse complement strand
TTTGATTATGATAGTTTAAAAAATAAAGTTATAGAATTACTAAAATGACAAAAAGCGACAGAAGTTGCTTTTTTATTTTGTTATAGTATTAATGGTGATATTAATGAGAGAATTTTATATATTTCAAATTAAAGAAGATTTATTAGCTTTATTTAAAGATAATCCTTATGAATTATTTCATACATTAGAAACTATTTATTATAATATGTATGGTAATATATCTTCATCTAAAGTGTTTTTAGAATCTATATTAAAACCTTTTAAGAAAGAAAATTTTAATAATTATATATATTCTAAATATAAAGATAATTATTTTTATACTAAATATTTAGATACACATAAAATATATGATATATATAAAAAAGAAAATAGTGTATTAAAAGTTTATAATACATATTTAAAAATAAATAGTGATGTAATAGTGCCAACATTTTTTAAAGATATAAATAAAAAAAGTAATATTTTTGTTTGTGATTTTAAGAATACTGATTATTTTTGGCTTAATTCTTTAAAAACTTTGTCCTTGTAAATAGAATTTATTTATTTTATAATAATGATGTAGATATTTAATATTATAATTAATTTTCTATAATAATTTAATGAAGGAGAAAGAAATTATGGATGGAATAGATTTTCCAATCATGCCTTTCATCCTAGGAATTTTTGTTGGTGGCATTGTCTTGTTTATAATATTTATAATTAAAAATAATGCTAAATCTAATAAAGCAAATAAAATAATAGAAGAAGCAAAAAAAGAAGCAGAAAAAATAAAAAGAGATCGATTACTTGAGACTAAAGAGGAAATATATCGTTTAAAACAAGATGCAGATAAAGAAATAAAAGAAAAAAAATCAGAATTAAAAGATAATGAAAGTAGATTAATTACTCGTGAAAATAATTTAGATAAAAGAGATGAAATGCTTCAAAAAAGGGAAAATTCTATTGATCAGAAAGAAGAATATTTATTAGAAAAACAAAAAGAAGTCCAAAGTAAGAATGAAAGAATGGATGAACTGTTAAAAGAAGAAATGACACGTTTAGAAAGTATTGCTAAGTTTAGTAAAGAACGTGCTCATGATTTAATAATGAAGAGATGCGAAGAAGAAATGTCTATCGAAATAGCTTCATATATTAAGGAAAAAGAAGCAGAGGCAAGACTTAATGCTTCAGAAAAGGCTAAAAATATTATTGTGGAATCAATGCAACGTTATGCTGAAGATGTTGCTACTGAACAAACAGTAAGTACTATTGATTTACCAAATGATGAAATGAAGGGACGTTTAATTGGTAGAGAAGGAAGAAATATTAGAACTATTGAGGCTGTAACAGGTGTTGATTTAATAATCGATGATACACCAGAGACAATAGTTATTTCTTCATTTGATCCATTAAGAAGGGAAATAGCAAAAATTACTATTGAAACTTTGATAAAGGATGGACGTATACATCCTTCAAGAATTGAAGATGTTTATGAAAAAGTATGTAAAGATATGCAAGAAAAGATTACCGAGATTGGTAATGATGCTTGTTATAAATTAGGAATTACTAAAGTTGAACCTGAATTAGTAAACTTAATTGGTAAATTAAATTTTAGAACATCTTATGGTCAAAATGCACTTAAACATTCAGTTGAGGTTGCTGAGTTATGTGGAATTATGGCTGGTGAGTTAGGAGAAAATATTATCCTTGCTAAACGTGCTGGATTATTACATGATATAGGTAAAGCAATTGATTTTGAAGTTGAAGGTAGTCATGTTGATTTAGGTGTTGATATTGCTAAAAAATATCATGAAGATAAAACTGTTATAAATGCGATTGCGTCTCACCATGGTGGTACAGAACAAACAAGTGTTATTTCAGTGTTAGTATCAATTGCAGATACTTTATCTGCGGCAAGACCAGGAGCCCGTAATGATTCTTTAGAAAATTATATTAAGAGACTTGAAGAATTAGAAAATATAGGTAATTCTTTTGAGGGTGTTGAAAAAACGTTTGCAATGCAAGCTGGAAGAGAAGTACGAGTTATGGTTAAACCAGATGAAGTTGATGATATAAAAGCCTTTAAAATAGCTCGTGAAATGAAAGATAAGATTGAGGAAGAAATGCAATATCCTGGAACAATCAAAGTCGTAGTTATTAGAGAATCACGTGCAGTAGAAGAGGCTAAGTAATAGGAGGTTTAATTATGTTACATGATATATTATTAATTGTTGTTGGACTTATTATTGGAGCGGTTATTGGTTTTTTTCTAGCTCGTTACTTAATGCAAAAATATATGAAAAAGAATCCTCCAATCAATGAAAAAATGATTGAAGTTATGATGAGTGGAATGGGTAGAAAACCAAGTCAAAAACAAGTAAGACAAGTAATGAATGACATGAAAAAATATATGTAGAAAAAGGATTTTATGGTCCTTTTTTTCTATTGACAATAATCTTACGTTTATGATATTCTATTAATGTAGAAAAGAGTAAAGGGTGAATCAGAAGATGAAGGAATTTTTAGAAAGTTTGTATGAAATAGAAAACTTTGGAATTTATTTATTTGTCGTTATTGGTGTTTTAGTTGTCTTATTTTTATTGGTATTATTTTTTGGTAAAAAAAGTGCTGATGAAAGATTAGAAGAGTTTGAAGAAAAGGAAAATGATAATGTAAATGCCTTTAAAACTATTGAAAATGAGGTAGCCTTAGATACTCCTAAAGTTAGTAAAACTGAGAATGAAGAAATAAAACCTTCTTTTAATAATGAGGAAGATATAGTTAGTGAAAATGATACACCAATAAATGAAGAACATGAAGAACATGAAGAAACAATAAATAATCAAGTAGAGAATAAAGAATTTGATTTTGAAGCTTTAGCTAATGAAATAAGTAAAGAATTAGAAAGTATTGATAATGATAAGAAAGTAGTAAACGAAGTAAAACCAGTAATAGAAGAACATGATGAATTAATTAATGTTTTTAAAGATTCTAATCAAGAACCAAAGAAAGAAGAATCTAAAAGTGTTCCAAGACCTACAGTTTTTAGTTCTGTTTATGTAAATAGAAATAATGATAATAATATATCAAATAATACTACTCTAAAAAAAGAAGAGGATAGAGTTTTACCTACTGGTTTAGATTTACCTAAGAGAATTGATTAATAATGCTTAAAAGCATTATTTTTTTTCATAAAAAATTAAAATTATGCTATAATACCATTGAAAGAGGGAGTATGATTATGAAACTTTTTAATAGAGGAAATGAAGAAATTGATATTAAAAATGTTAATGAAGTAGTAAGTTTATCAAAAAAGATATTACATTTGCTATATATTGCAATGATTATTGCGATAGTATTTATTGCTACTTTAATTATTAGAGAATGGGGAATATTAAAATTTATTTTAAATTTATTATCTGTTTTATCTCCGGTATTTATTGGATTTGTTATAGCATGGCTATTAAATCCGTTGGTACAGATGCTACAAAGAAAAAAGCTATCTCGTAGTTTTGGATCAATAGTTTGTTATAGTGTATTTATTTTACTCTTAATAATATTTTTGAGATTTTTAGTTCCAACAATATATACTCAAATGCAAGTACTTATTAAGAATATGCCTAGTATATTATCTAGTATAGAGGAATCATTTACTAATATATTATATAAAATAAATACAGCGGTTAATATTGATGTTAATGCGATTAAGACTAATGTTTTTGACACGATTAGTGGATATTTTAATAATCTTGTTAATAATGCTCCATCGACATTTATGAATTTTATGAGTGTTATTGTTTCAAGCGTTGTAACGATTTCTTTTGGACTTGTAATTGGATTATATATGTTAATTTCATTTGATTCAATTAATCATCATTTATTATGTTTAATACCTAGAAAGAATAGGTTAGAAGCTTCAGTTTTAATTACTAATATATCTAAAGAAGTTCGTAAAAGTGTTAATGGGACATTTCTAGTTGCAACAATGGTTTTTGTATGTGATAGTATTGGTTATTTAATATGTGGATTACAAGCACCTATATTATTTGGTTTGTTATGTGGAATTACCGATTTAATACCATATGTTGGTCCATATATTGGTGGCGCAGTTGCGGTAATTGTTGGATTTGCACAAAGTCCAATAACTGGTATTTTTGTTTTAATTGTTACTGTTTTAGTTCAATTGGTTGAAAATAATATTTTACAACCAGTAGTAATGAGTAAGACTATGCAATTACATCCTGTAACAATTATTATAGGGTTATTAATATTTCAACATTTCTTTGGAATATTAGGAATGATTTTATGTACTCCTACAATTGCTCTTTTAAAGGTTGTATGGCAATTTTTTAGAGATAAATATGATTTGTTTAATAAGGATGTTGTAGAGGATATACCTAATGAAATTGATACTAATAGCAGGTAAAGCACAAAGTGGAAAAACCACTCTTGCTAAAGTTTTAAAGGAAAAATATCTTAAAATAGGTAAGAAAGTTATTATTACTGAGTATAGTAAGTACGTTAAGATGTTTGCTAAAGATATATTGGGGTGGGATGGTAAAGAACCTAAACCACGTAAATTTTTACAAGATATGGGGGATTATGTTAGAAATAATTATAATGATATTTTCTTTGTTAAAAGAATGAAAGAAGATTTAAATATATATTCTAATTATGCTGATGTAGTTATTATTTCTGATGTTAGAATGCCTAAAGAAATAATAAAAATGAAAAAATACAATCCTTTAAAGATTAAAGTTGTTAGTGATGAAGTAAATGATTTAACAAAAGAGGAACAAAATCATTATACAGAACATGCTTTAGATAATTTTAAGAATTTTGATTATGTGATTAATAAAGATGAAATTTTTAATGTATCTGATGAAATTATAGAAAGAAGTAATTAATATGAAATTAAAAGATTTATATATAAATTTTTTTGTAAGTAAAGGACATAAACAAATTCCAAGTGCGCCGGTTGTTCCAGAAAATGATCCTTCAGTGTTATTTAATACAGCTGGTATGCAACCATTAGTACCTTATTTAATGGGTGAACATCATCCATATGGAACAAGATTATGTGATTATCAAAAATGTATTCGTACAAATGATTTGGATAATATTGGAGATACATATCATCATACTTTTTTTGAAATGTTAGGTAATTGGTCTTTGGGTGATTATTTTAAAAAGGAAGCAATTACTTGGAGTTATGAATTTTTAACTGAAGTATTACATATTGATCCTAATAGACTTGCTGTAACAGTTTTTAAAGGTAATGATTTGATTCCATTTGATCAAGAGTCACATGATTTATGGTTATCTTTAGGAATAAAGGAAAGTAGAATAGCTAGAACTAGTGATGATAATTTCTGGATTGCTGGAGAAACAGGACCATGTGGAAGTGATACAGAAATGTTTTATTGGCGTAGTAATGATCCTATTCCTGATAATTTTGATACAGAGGATAATCGTTGGGTTGAAATTTGGAACGATGTTTTTATGGAGTTTTATAAGCATCCAGATGGAAGTGTAACAAATCTAAAAAATAAGAATGTTGATACTGGTATGGGTGTTGAAAGAATGACTGCTATCTTAGAAGGAAAGAATGATAATTATGCTTCTTCTATATGGACACCAGTTATTAGTAAAATAGAAGATTTATCAAATAAAGAATATGTCGGAAATGAACGTGCGATGAGAATAATCGCAGATCATTTTAGAAGTGCTGTATTTATTTCTGGTGATAAAAGTGGTATTAAGCCATCCAATAAGGATCAAGGATATATTTTAAGAAGATTGATAAGACGCGCAATAAGATATGCTAAAACACTTGGTATTGATTTAAATTCTAATTTTGAAGAAGAAATAGCTTTAACTATAATAAATGAGTATCAAGATTATTATGATGAATTAAAAGAGAATAAAGAAGTTATTTTAAGTGTTTTAAAAAATGAAAAAGAAAAGTTTTCTAAGACTTTAGAAAAGGGTTTAAAAGAGTTTTCTAAGATAAGTGATAAGGATATAGATGCTGATAATGCATTTCATTTATATGATACTTATGGATTTCCTATAGAACTTACAATTGAACTTGCTAATGAAAAAAATATTAAGGTTGATAAAGAGGGCTTTGAAAAGAAATTTAAAGAACATCAAGAATTATCAAGAACTAATGCTAAAGGAATGTTTAAAGGTGGACTTGCAGGTAATTCAGAAATAGAAACTAGATATCATACAGCAACTCATTTATTAAATGCTGCTTTAAAAGTAGTAGTTTCTAAAGATATTCATCAAAAAGGTTCAAATATAACTGATGAAAGAATGCGTTTTGATTTTAATTTAGATCATAAGTTAACTGATGAAGAAAAAGAACAAGTTGAAAATTTAGTAAATAAATGGATTAATGATGAACTTCCAGTTAGAAAAAAAGAAATGAAAAAAACAGAGGCAATAGAGTCTGGTGCAGAATGTATGTTTATCGAAAAATACCCAGATATTGTTACAGTTTATGAGATAGGAAATGAGGATAATATAGTTTCACGTGAATTATGTGGAGGACCTCATGTTAATAATACAAAAGAAATTGGACATTTTAAAATTGTTAAAGAAGAATCAAGTGGTTCGGGTGTACGCCGTATAAAGGCTATTATAGAAGGAAAGATGTAATATGATAAAAGAATTTAAAGAATTTATAAAAAGGGGTAATGTTTTAGATTTAGCTGTTGGAGTAATAATTGGTGGTGCTTTTCAAAAAATTGTATCATCATTAGTTGATAATATTTTAATGCCATTGCTTGGACTTGTAATAGGTGGTGTAGATTTTACTAATCTTTCTATTAAAGTTTTAAATGCAGAAGTTAAATATGGTTTATTTATTCAAAATGTAATTGATTTCTTAATTGTTGCTTTCTGTGTATTCTTATTAGTTAAAACAATTAATAAGATTATGGAAAAAGCTATTAAAAAAGAAAAAGAAAAAAAGAAAGTTGAAGAGAAAAAAGAAGATGAACAAGTACTTCTTCTTAAAGAAATACGTGACTTATTAAAGAAACAAAAATAGGTATTTTATAAATATCTATTTTTTTATTAAATATTACTTTAAAAATTTAAAAAAGTTTGTTATACTTTTTATAGTGTAGAAAGATGTGAAAATATGAATAAATTGGAAAGTAGTTTTAGTTTTAAAAATATCTTTAAAAGAGAAATAAAACTTGCTAGTTATATTATTGCATGTTCAACCATCATTGTAATATCTTTATCATATGCAATATTTTTACAAGTAAATAAAAATAGTAATGATCAAGTAGTATCATCAGGAGATTTATCATTTACATATCAAGATAATAATGGAAATGAAATAACAAGTTCTACAGGAAGTATTACAAGTACTGCTCATTCAGAATGTTTTGAACCAATGACAAAAGAAGAAGCATTGTCAATGGCTAGTACATGTGCTTATAAGTTTAGTGTTACAAATTCTGGTACTCTAGAAGCTGCTTATAAAATAAGTTTAGGGGCTAATGATGATAATCAACTTACAAGTAATTTATATGTTATATTAAAGAAACAAAATGAAAATGGAATCTTAGAAGAAGTAGGACAAGAAAGATTAGTTTCATCATTAACAAATGGGGAACTTACAAGTGTTGAAGGTTTTTCACCAAATTCCATTGATGTTTACAGTGTTCAATTATATGTAGGTAGTAATTGCCCTGATAGTGATATAGGAAAAAAGATATCATATAAAATAATAGGAAGTGGATTAGTATATGAACTTCCAGTAGAGCCAAGTAAACCAGAACTTGCAACAGGAATGATACCAATATATTATGATGGAACAA
>CAZJQA010000034.1:0-7947 GCA_964548285.1 uncultured Muribaculaceae bacterium | reverse complement strand
TCACCTATATAATATTGTATTATTAGTAACTTGGTTTATTCAATATTTTATAAATAAAGAAAATGATTAATCTATAAGACTAATCATTGTTTTAATATTTATTATTCAGATTTCATTTCAAAAATAATATCACGTAACATTATTGCTTTTTCAAAATCAAGATTTTTTGCGGCTTCATTCATTTCTTGTTCTAATGATTCAATACTCTTGATTTTATCTTTTTTACTTGTTTTTTTAGTAGAAACAGTAAGATTATTTGTTATAACATCTTTAATACTCTTTTTAATAGTGGTTGGAATAATATTATGCTCTTCGTTATATTTAATTTGGATTTCACGACGTCTTTTAGTTTCTTTTATAGCTTCATCCATTGCTTCACTAATTGTATCTGCATACATGATTACATGGCCTTTGCTATTACGAGCACATCTTCCAATTGTTTGTATCAAACTTCGATTACTTCTCAAGAATCCTTGTTTATCTGCATCAAGAATACATATTAAACTGACCTCTGGTATGTCTAACCCTTCACGAAGAAGATTAATACCAACTATACAATCATATACACCACTTCTTAAATCATGAATAATTTTCAATCTTTCAAGTGTTTTTATTTCACTGTGAAGATAAGCTACTTTTATTCCCACTTCTTTTAAATAATTAGTTAACTCTTCACTCATTCTTATAGTTAAAGTTGTTATAAGTACTTTTTCATTAGTTTCTTGTCTCTTTTTAATTTCTGATATAATATCATCAATTTGACCTTCTGTTTGTCTTATTTCAATTGTTGGATCAAGCAATCCTGTAGGTCTTATCAATTGTTCAACAACTTCATTATTTGTTAAATCTAACTCATAATCTCCAGGAGTAGCAGAAACAAATATTACTTGATTAATTTTAGATTCAAATTCATCAAATTTTAATGGTCTATTATCCATCGCGCTAGGTAATCTAAATCCATAGTTTACAAGGGTTTCTTTACGCATATGATCACCATTATACATACCTCTAACCTGTGGAATTGTTACGTGCGATTCATCAATAAGTAATAAAAAGTCTTTTGGAAAAAAATCAATTAAACATGATGGAGTTTCACCAGCGTCTCTTAAAGCTAAGTGTCGTGAATAGTTTTCTATGCCACTACAGAATCCTGTTTCTTTAAGCATCTCTATATCATAATTAGTACGTTCTTTTAAACGTTGTTCTTCAACTAATTTATTTTGCTCATGTAATTCCTTTAATCTTATTTCTAATTCTTCTTCAATACGTTTAATAGCCTTAGTCATTTTTTCATTACCAGTTACAAACAAACTTGCAGGAGAAATAGTAATAGTCTTAACGCTTTTAATTACTGTTCCTGTTAAAGAATCAAATTCATATATTCCATCAATTTCATCATCAAATAATGATATTCTAATGCCATTTGAATGTTCATTTATAGGCACTATATCAATCGTATCACCATGTACTCTAAATGTTCCTCTTTTAAAATCAATATCATTTCTTTCATAAGTCATAGATACTAATCTATCAAGTATTTTATCACGTCTTATTTTATCTCCTACAGCTAATATTAACATATTATTAATATATTCTTCTTTTTCACCAATACCATATATACAAGAAACTGAAGATACAACTATAGTATCTGGATATTTTATCAAAGAAGCAACAGTATTATGACGTAGTTCATCTATTTCATCATTAATTGATGAATCTTTTTCAATATATGTATCACTTTGAGGAACATATGCTTCTGGTTGATAATAATCATAATATGATACAAAATATTCAACATGATTATTTGGAAATAATTCTTTCATTTCTGAATATAATTGACCTGCTAGAGTTTTATTATGAGCAAGTATTAAAGTAGGTTTATTTGTCTCTTTAATAACATTTGCCATCGTAAATGTTTTACCAGATCCCGTAACACCTTTTAGTACTTGATATTTTTTTCCTTCATTTATTCCATCTACCAATTTTTTTATCGCTCCTGGTTGATCTCCAGTAGGCTTAAAATTAGATACTAAATTAAACATACTATTGTCCTTTCTTTTTGACTTATTTTAACATCTAATTATTATTTTAACAATATAATTAAAAAATATAATTTGCATATTTAAATAAATAGTTTTATAATATACAAATCTGCAAAAATAATAATATATAAAAAAATTATTTACTATGAGTACATTTGATGTGTATAATGTTGTAGATAAAGAAAGGGGATTATATATGCAAACATATATTTTTGGACATAGAAATCCGGATACAGATACTGTTTGTTCGGCAATAAGCTTATCATATTTAAAAAACAAACTTGGAGGAGACACTACACCTAGAGTACTTGGAGATTTAAGTAAAGAAACAAAATATGCTTTAAATTATTTTGGAGTAAAGGAACCACAGTATTTAAACAATGTTAAAGTTCAATTAGGAAATGTTCATTATTCTAAAGGCTGTATGGTTAGTATTTATTCATCAGTAAAAGATGTTCTTGATTATATGAATAAACATACATTATCTGCTGTTCCAGTTGTTGATGATAACAAAGAACTAGTAAGTTTAATTACCTTAAAAGAAATTGCTATGTTATTTATTAATAATGATGTTGATACCTTATCTACTAATTATGATAATATCCTAGAATCATTAGAAGCTACAGAAGTATTAAGATTTAAAGATGAATTTGAAGGTAGATTGATTGCAGGAAGTTATCAAAGTCAAACCTTTATTGAAGGAACTAAGTTAGAAGAAAATGATATTTTAATAGTTGGTAACCGTTATAGAGTTATCAAACATGGAATTAATTCAAAGATTTCCTTAATAATTGTAACTGGTAATTCAGAAATTGAAAGTGATTTAATAGAACTTGCTAAGGAAAATAAAGTAAGTATTATTAAAACACCTAAGGATACCTTCCATACATGTAACTCTGTAACATTAAGTAATTATGTTAAATCAGTATTGGTAAATTTAAAACCATATGTTGTTCATGAAAGTGATTACTTAACTGATTTTGTTAGTACAGCAGCTAAATTAGGATATACCAATTATCCTGTCTTAAATAAGAAAAATAAATGTGTTGGATTACTTAAAGTAACAGACGCTACTAAGTATGATAAGAAAAATGTAATTTTAGTAGATCATAATAATCTTGAACAAAGTGTATCTGGTATTGATGAAGCTAATATTGTTGAAGTTATAGACCATCATAACTTAGGAGCAATAGGCACTAATGTACCAATAAACTTTAGAAGTATGCCAGTTGGTTGTACAAGTACAATATTATATATATTATATAAAGAAAATAATATTGATATTCCAAAAGATATAGCAGGATTAATGTTATCAGCTATATTATCTGATACTTTAATATTAAAGAGTCCTACAACAACTGATTTAGATAGAGAAGCTGTTGAAGAATTATCTCATATAGATGAAGTTAATTATAAAGAATATGGTATATCTATGTTAAAAGCTGGAAGTTCTATTGAAGGAATGAGTATAGATGAAGTTATCTTCCAAGACTTTAAAGCTTATAAAGTTGGTAATGATTCTTTAGGCATAGGACAAGTTATTACAATGGATTATGATAATATTAAGAAAGACTTAGACATGTATGTTAATAAGTTAAATGAATTATCTAAAAATAATTATTCAATGGTAGTATTATTTATAACAGATATTGTAAGTAATGGTTCATACGTATTATATAGTGATAATATTCATGACATCGTTGAAAGTGCATTTGGAATAAAAGAATTAGTTCAAGGAACATTTATAAAAGATGTAGTATCACGTAAGAAACAAATGCTTCCTAAAATAATGGATGAACTTGAAAAAACTAATTAGACCCTAGGGTCTTTTTTGAATTATTTTTAATATAGGTTGCAAAATAATAAAAAAGAAGGTAAACTAAGTTCACGAAAAAAGAAAGTGGTGGTGTTATGGACAAGATTGTAGTTAAAGGTGCTAGAGAAAATAATTTAAAAAATGTAGATATTGAAATACCTAAAAACAAATTAACTGTATTTACAGGGGTTTCAGGATCTGGTAAATCATCTTTAGCTTTTGATACTATTTTTGCTGAAGGACAGAGAAGATATGTTGAAAGTTTATCAGCTTATGCTAGACAATTTATTGGTGGAGTTAATAAACCTGATGTTGATTCAATAGAGGGATTAAGTCCAAGTATTTCTATTGATCAAAAAACAACCAACAATAATCCTCGTAGTACAGTTGGAACAGTTACAGAAATATATGATTTTTTAAGATTATTATTTTCAAGAATTGGTACTCCATATTGCCCTAATCATCATATTCCTATTAAAAGTCAAAGCATTGAAGAAATGACTAATAAAATTATGAGTTACGATGGACAAAAAATAATTATAATGGCTCCTGTTATTCATGGAGAAAAAGGTACTCATAAAGAAGAATTAGATGAATTTCGTAAAGAAGGATATACAAGAGTTAGAGTTAATGGCGAGATGTATGACTTAAACGATGATATTAAATTAGAAAAGAATATTAAAGATAATATTGATGTAGTTGTTGATAGAGTTGTTGTTAAAGAAGAAGACAGAAGTAGAATTAATGAATCAATAGAAAATGCTTGTAAACTTGCTAAAGGTAAAGTTTTGTTTAAGATTATTGATGGTGAAGAAATATTAATGAGTGAATCTTATGCTTGTCCATATTGTAATTTTTCAATACCTGAATTAGAACCAAGATTATTCTCTTTTAACAGTCCATATGGAGCATGTAATACATGTAAGGGTTTAGGTACTAAATTAAAAATAAGTGAAGATTTAATTATGCCTGATAAAAACTTAACAATCAGAGAAGATGCTTTTAAAGGCTTTAATTTAGATAATAATTCAAATTATCAAGTATTAATGGCAGTATGTAAGAAATATCATATTGATATTGATACTCCAATAAAGGATTTAGATAAAAAAGATTTAAAAATATTATTATATGGTACCGGAAATGAAAATATAAAATTTACTTATGAAGCTCGTACAGGTAATTCTTGGGTACATAATGAACCATTTATGGGAATAGTTCCCTTACTTGAAAAAAGACATAGAGATACAACATCTGATTGGATTAGAGCGTGGTTGGAGACTTTTATGGTTGAACTACCATGTGAAGTATGTCATGGCACAAGATTACAAGATTCAGTATTATCTATTTACATAAATAATAAAAATATTTATGATTTAACTCATATGAGTATAAAAAACTTAAGAGATTTTTTAAGAGATTTAGATCTAAGTGAAGAACAAAAAAATATTGCTAGTTTATTACTTAAAGAAATTGATAATCGTTTAAGTTTCTTAGTAAATGTTGGTTTAGAGTATTTGACTTTAGATAGAAGAAGTGGAACATTATCTGGTGGTGAATCCCAAAGAATTAGATTAGCTACTCAAATTGGTAGTAAATTATCAGGAGTATTATATGTTTTAGATGAGCCTTCAATAGGTTTACATCAAAAAGATAATGAAAAACTTATAAGATCTTTGGAAGAAATGAGAGATTTAGGAAATACTTTAGTTGTTGTTGAACATGATGAAGATACGATGAAAGCCGCTGATTATATCGTTGAAGTTGGTCCGGGAGCTGGAACTTTAGGTGGTGAAATTGTTGCCTACGGTACTCCTGAAGAGATAATGAAAAATGAAAAAAGTTTAACAGGACAATATTTAACTCATAAAAAGGAAATAGAAGTTCCTAAGAAAAGAAGAAAAGGAAATGGATTATATCTTGAGGTTAAAGGAGCCCAAGAAAATAATTTAAAAAATGTAAATGTTAAATTTCCTCTTGGAACTTTTACAACTGTTACAGGAGTATCAGGTTCAGGTAAATCAAGTTTAGTAAATGAAATACTTGCTAAAACCTTATTAAGAGATGTTAATCGTTCAAAAATCGTGCCTGGTAAATGCAAAGAAATAAAAGGTATAGAAAATGTTGATAAAGTAGTGTTAATAACACAAGAACCTATAGGAAGAACGCCAAGAAGTAATCCAGCAACATACGTTGGTGTATTTGATGATATAAGAGATTTATATACTAATACTAAAGAAGCCAAGATTAAAGGATTTGATAAAGGTAGATTTTCATTCAATGTTAAAGGCGGAAGATGTGAAGCTTGTTATGGTGATGGTGTAAAGAAAATTGAAATGCATTTCTTACCTGATGTTTATGTTCCTTGTGAAGTATGTGGAGGAAAACGTTATAATAAAGAAACATTATCTATTACTTACAAAGGAAAGACTATCGCAGATGTTCTTGATATGCGAATAAGTGAAGCTTTAGAATTTTTTGATAATGTTCCTAAGATAAAAAGAAAGATTGAAGTTTTAAATAACGTTGGTTTATCTTATTTAACATTAGGTCAAAGCGCTACTACATTATCTGGTGGTGAAGCAGGAAGAGTTAAACTTGCTAAAGAATTGCAGAAAAAACCAACAGGTAAAACTGTATATATTTTAGATGAGCCTACAACAGGATTACATTCTGAAGATATTAAAAAGTTATTAAGTATATTACAAGGTATAGTTGATAACGGAGATACAGTAATTGTTATTGAACATAATATGGATGTTATTAAAGTATCAGATTATATTATCGATTTAGGTCCAGATGGTGGAGATAACGGTGGAACTATAGTAGTTAAGGGAACACCTGAAGAAGTAGCTAAATGTAAAGAATCATATACAGGACAATGGTTAAAAAAATATTTATAATATAAAGTTTGAATATTATTTTCAAACTTTTTTTATTCTTGATTTTGAATATCACATAAGTTAAATTATTAATATAGATAGGTTAGGAGAATGGTTATAATGAATATAGAAAAATATAAAGAAAATAATAGACGTAAGAAAATAATCATCACTTTCATGTTTTTTGTAGTAGCCATTTTTGGTTTTCGTTCAGTACTTACTTTAGAATAACAAATTACATAATTAAATAATCATATCAAAAACGATATGGTTTTTTTCATAGTTTATGTTTTACAACTTGTACTTATATGTGTTATTATTATTATGGTGATAGTAGATGAATAGAGTATTCATAAGTATCTTAGGCTATGAGATAAAATGGTATTCATTTTTAATATTGATTGGCGTTTTATTAGGTTTATATATGTACTTAAAAGAAGGAAAGAAACATAATTATCCACAAGAATTCTTATTTAATATGGCTTTTTGGATGATTGTTTTTGGTTTTATTGGTGCAAGAGCTTACTATGTTTTATTTAACTGGGGTATTTATGTTAATGATCCAATTAGCATATTAAAGATATGGGAAGGTGGACTTGCAATTCACGGTGGTATTATAGCAGGAGCAATTACAATGTATTTTTATACTAAGAAGTATAATGTTAGAATGATTAAAATATTAGATTATACTGTGCCTGCATTAATACTTGGACAAGCTATAGGAAGATGGGGAAATTTCTTCAATAGCGAAGCACATGGTGGAGTTGTTTTAAAAAGTACTTTAGAAAGTTTTCATATTCCACAGTTCATTATTGAAGGAATGTATATTAATGGTAATTATTATCATCCAACATTCTTTTATGAGTCTTTATGGTGTTTATTAGGTTTTATTATTATGTTAGTTGTTAGAAGATTAAAGTTTACAAAAGTTGGAACTTTAACATTCTTCTATTTAATATGGTATGGTATTGGACGATTCTTTATTGAATCATTAAGAACTGATTCATTAATGTTAGGCGGATTTAAAGTAGCTCAAATAGTATCACTTATCTTTATCATTTTAGGAATTATGGGACTAATGATTACATCAAGAAAAGGCAAATTTGAAGATTTATATTCAAATGAATTGGAGGGTGATATTAGATTTTAATGAAAAAGAAGATTATATATGGATTATTAATACTATTATTTGTAGGTATATTAATATATG
>CAZJQA010000033.1:3532-7986 GCA_964548285.1 uncultured Muribaculaceae bacterium | reverse complement strand
TTTTGTAGAGTTTTATCTTTAGTTATAGATGATTTAAATCTTTAATAATATAAATTGACTTTTTATAATTATCTTGTTAGAATTGTTTTATTCAATTATGAAAGAAAGAGTATATATGTTTATTTTTAAGAGAGATCATGCTTGGTGGAAATGATTAAATGATATATATATAGATGATTCTGGAGTTGAAACGGTTATAACGTTATAGTAATAAAGTGCACTTTTTAGTGAATTAAGGTGGTACCACGGGGTAATCTCGTCCTTTAGGATGAGGACCTCTTTTTTTTGAAAGGAATGATATATATGGAAAAATATTTTATAACAACCGCTATTGCTTATGCTTCTGGTAAACCTCATATTGGTAATACTTATGAAATTGTTTTAGCAGATGCCATTGCTCGTTTTAAAAGAAGTAAAGGATTTGAAGTCTTTTTTCAAACTGGAACAGATGAACATGGCGAAAAAATTGAACTTAAAGCTAAAGATCAAAACTTAACTCCACAAGAATTTGTTGATAAAACAAGTAATGAAATCAAAAGAATTTGGGATGTTATGAATACTAGTTATGATAAATTTGTCAGAACTACAGATAAAGATCATGAAAAGAAAGTACAAAAAATATTTGAGAAATTATATAGTAAAGGTGATATATATTTAAGTAATTATGAAGGATGGTATTGTACACCTTGTGAATCATTCTGGACTGATAAGGAATTAGTAGATGGAAAATGTCCTGATTGTGGAAGAGAAGTAGTTAAAAAAAGTGAAGAGGCATATTTTTTTAAAATGTCAAAATACCAAGATAGATTATATAAATATATTTTAGATAATCCAAACTTTATAAAGCCAGAATCACGAAAAAATGAAATGATTAATAATTTTATTAAACCAGGATTACAAGATTTATGTGTATCTAGAACAACATTTGACTGGGGTATTCGTGTTCCTTTTAATGATAAACATATTATATATGTTTGGATTGATGCTTTATCTAATTATATTACAAATATTGGATATATTTCAGATGAAGAAGAATTTTTAAAATGGTGGCCTGCTGATTTACATTTGGTAGGTAAAGATATAATAAGATTTCATACTATATATTGGCCTATAATTTTAATGGCACTCGATTTACCATTACCAAAACAAGTTTTTGGACATCCTTGGTTATTAATGAATAATGATAAGATGAGTAAAAGTAAAGGTAATATTATGTATGCTGATGATTTAGTTAAATTGTTTGGTGTAGATGCAGTTCGTTTTTATCTTCTTAAAGAAATTCCATATGAAAATGATGGTACTATAGGTTATGATTTGTTAATTGATTCATATAATACAAATTTAGCAAATATTTTAGGTAATTTATTAAATAGAACAATATCAATGTCTAAGAAATATTTTAATAAAGAAATAAGTTATAATAAAAGTGATAAATTATCAGATGAATTAATAGAAAAAGTAAATAAATTAGATGATAATATATCAGGATTTATGGATACTTTACAAGTAGGTAAAGCAATTGATTCTATTTTTGATATTTTAAAGGCTGCAAATAAGTATATTGATGATACAACTCCGTGGATATTAGCTAAAGAAGAAAGATATGATGATTTAGAAACAGTACTTTATACTTTGTTGGAGACATTAAGAGTATGTGCATTATTTATTAAGCCTTTTCTTCCTGATACTGGTAGTGAAATGTTAGATCAATTAAATATTAATGATGATACAAATGGTTTTAATATAAATAATCATTATTATGTAAATGAACCACATCCTTTATTTATTAGAATAGATAAAGAAAAAAAATTACAAGAAATTGCTAATATAAATGTAAACTAAATATAAATGTTGATAAATATATGGTATTTAATATATATTAATTAATGTTATAATGTATATGAAGGGTAGTGAGACTATGTTTGGAAAGATTTTATATATAAGTGATAATATAGCTTATATTGAAAATAAAATGACAGAGGATGTAACTACAGATTTATTAAATCTACATGTTATTTTTGAATCACCATATACACAAGTTTTAGGAGAAATTACTGAAGTAAAAACTGATCAAATAAAAGTTAAATTTTTAGGAGAATTCATTGATGGTCATTATTATAATGGTGTTTTAAAAAAAGCAAATTTAAATAGTAAAATACGCATTATTAATGATAATGAAATTAGGGAACTATTTGGAGTATTAAATGATAAAAGTTTTGTTCTAGGTGAAAGTGCAATATATAAGGGACATTATATTTATCCTGTTATTAATGATTTACTTGCAAATCATATGTGTATATTTGGAAATACTGGAAGTGGAAAATCATGTGGCGTAGCTAGAATTGTTCAAAACATTTTAAGTAATAAATATTTGACATCTGCAAATGCTAATTTATTATTTTTTGATTCATTTGGAGAATATAAGAATGCTTTTAAATCAATTAGTAGTATTAATAATAAATATAATTATAAATTTATAACATCAAATCCAAAGGAGGATGGTGACGAATTAATTAATATTCCTATTAATTTGTTAAGTGTTCATGATATGGCAATACTCTTACAGGCTGATAGACATAGTCAGTTAACTATTCTTGAAAGAGCAATGAAAATAGCAAGAATATTTGCTTTAGATTCTGCAAATTCACATAAGTATAAAAACAGTATTATTGCTCAGGCTTTAATTACAGTTTTATATAGTTCAGACACTATAGATAAGAAAAAAGATGATATATTTAGTATTATAAATACATGTCATACTCCTGAATTTAATTTAGATACTGAGATTCCAGGTGTTGGTTATACTAGAACATTTGCCGAATGTTTTCAAATTGATTCAAGAGGTAAATTTGGAGAAGAAGTCTTAATAACTCAATATATCTTAAAATTTATAGATGAATCTTTAAAATTTAATGAAGAAGATTTAAAAGTTACATATAGTTTAGAAGATTTTTCTAAAGCTCTTGATTTTACTTTAATTAGTCAAGGTTTTCATAAAAATAAAAATTTATTAGATGATGCTCAATTACTACAGGTAAGATTATATTCTATATTACATAGTAATCTTAAGAATTTGTTTCAGGGTAGTATGTTTGTTGATGGTGAATCATTTATTAATAATTTAACTTATTATAAAAATAAAAAATGCCAAATTATTAATATTAATTTAGAAGGTTTAGACGATGCTTTTGCTAAAGCTATTGTTAAAATTTATTCAAGAATTATTTTTGATTTTTCTAAGAATAATGCTATTAGGGCTACAGTACCTTTCCATTTCTTTTTAGAAGAAGCGCATCGTTATATTCAAAAAGATACAGATGTTTTCTTATTAGGTTATAATATATTTGAAAGAATAGCCAAAGAAGGTCGTAAATATGGAGTTATTTTAGATATTATAAGTCAAAGACCTATGGAAATAAGTGATACTGTTGTTTCTCAATGTTCTAATTTTTTGATTTTTAAAATGACACATCCAAAAGATATTAAATATATTGAGGAGATGTTACCTAATATATCTCAAGATGTTATTGAAAAAATGAAAATTTTACAACCAGGAACTTGTGTTGCTTTTGGTAGTGCCTTTAAAATTCCGATGATATGTAAAATGTCAATGCCTGATCCTAGACCTTATTCTTCAAGTTGTGATGTTTCTGCTTATTGGTCATCTGATGTTGTTAATACAAGTACAATAAAAAATGAACGTGATAATAATATTTCATTAGGATCAAGTAATAATGATGTTACTAAAACTTCTAATAGGTTTAATTTAGATATTGAAACTTTATAAAAGAAACTGTAATGTTTCTTTTATTTTAGAAAGGGAATAAATATGTTTACAGATACACATTGTCATTTATATAATGAATATTATAATAATATAGATGTTATTATAAATAATGCTCAACAAAATAGTATTAATCGTTTTATAGTTTCTGGATGTAGTACAAAAGATAATAATGAAGTAATTAATATTATAAAAAGATTTGATAATCTATATGGTGTTATAGGGTTACATCCTGAAGAAGCTTTAAACTATTGTATCGAAGATATAAAAATACTAGAGAATAATTTAAACAATAGTAAGATTATTGGCATTGGAGAGATTGGATTGGATTATCATTATGAAAATTTTGATAAAGAAAAACAACAAGCTTTATTTAAATCTCAATTGGAATTAGCTGATAAATATAAACTTCCTGTAGTTATTCATAGTAGAGAAGCTACGGAGGATACAATTAGAATACTAAAAGAATATCCAGGTGTTAAAGGTGTAATTCATTCTTTTTCTGGAAGCAAAGAAACCGCTATGATTTATATAAAAATGGGTTATAAACTTGGTATTAATGGTGTGGTAACTTTTAAAAATAGTCATTTAAAAGATATTTTAAAAGATATTATTAATAATATTGTTCTAGAAACTGTTAGCCCTTATTTAACTCCACATCCTTATAGAG
>CAZJQA010000033.1:0-3522 GCA_964548285.1 uncultured Muribaculaceae bacterium | reverse complement strand
TTATGATGATTTGGAGAATGCAAAAAAACTTATTGACCTAGGATTTTATTTAGGAATAGGGGGATTCGTAACTTTTAAAAATGCTAAATTAAGAGATATTTTAAAATATATAAGTGTCAAAAATATTGTTTTAGAAACTGATAGCCCTTATTTAACTCCACATCCTTATAGAGGAACTCAAAATAATCCTAGTTATATTAAATTAATAGCTAATTTTATATGTGATTATTTAAATTTAGATTTAAGTCAATTAAGTATTATAACAAATAATAACATAAAAGAGATTTTTGACATTTAAAATATCTTATGTTATTATTTTTTTGATGGTAGATGATTATATGAAAAACATTTTTAATACATGTGGAACTTTTATGAAATTAATTATTATTTTTGTTATACCAATGTTAGCTAATTTAAGTACATCAACTATATTAAAAGTTAGTACAAATGGTGCATCTAATAGAACAATAGATTTAACAACAATGGCTCTTAAACTTGAGAGTGATATTAGAGAAGATATTTATAGTGCTAAAGATACTTTTATGGGAGACTTAACAGGTTATAGTGCTGATTGTCCTTTGTGTGGAGGACATCTAGCTTGTTATCCTTCGCTCGATGTATTACATGGTAATGTTAATTTTTTGGATGAAACATATGGTAATGTTAGAATTGTTGCTTCTTCTTCAAATTTGCCATGTGGAAGTGTTGTAAGATTTAATGCTTCTAGAGTATCTAGTACACCTGTTATTGCTATTGTTCTTGATCGTGGTGTTTTAAATAATGATTTAGATTTGTTAATGGAAAGTGAAGATGCAGCATTGAAAAAAGTTGGACGTATTGCTCTTTCTTATGATGTGTTAAGATTTGGGTGGACTAAATAGATGGCAAAAAAATGGTTAGGACAAAATTTTTTGAATGATGGTAATATTATAAATCAAATTAGTGAAACATTTATAACTACAAGCAATGATTTAATAATTGAAATTGGACTAGGTATGGGGGCTCTGACAAAAAAACTTGTTATTAAAGACGGTGATTATTTGGGTTATGAGATTGATACAGACTTAAAGGATTACTTAGTAAAATATCAGACCAGTAACAAAAATATTATTTTTGATGATTTTTTAAAAAGAGATATATCAAAAGATATAAATAAAAAATATGATAATATTTATGTTATAGCTAATCTTCCATATTATATTACAACTCCAATTATAGAAAAAATTACTACATTAGGTTTAGTAAAAGGTATGACTTTGTTGGTTCAAAAAGAAGTTGGTGAGAGATTTTTAGCATCTAATGGAACATCAACTTATGGTTATTTTACTGCTTATTTAAATTATTTTTATGATATGAAGAAAGTAATAGATGTTTCAAGAGATAAATTTAATCCATCTCCAAAGGTTGATAGTATGGTTGTTAAATTTATTTCTAATATAAAAGAAAATTTAGATTTTGAATCATTTAATAGATTTTTAAAAAAATGCTTTATTAATAAAAGAAAGACTTTAAGAAATAATTTAGGTATAGATTTAGAATTATATGGATATAAAAATACTGTTAGAGCAGAAGAATTATCGATTTATGATTTAATAGATTTATTCAAAAAAATAAAGTAATAAAAAAGAATATCGTTTTATGTATTTGAAACGATTTTTTTAATTTATAAAGTATTTAATATTTTTTTTATTATTTCATATGATTATATTTTTTACATATTATAATTTAGGTGATTTAATGAATTTTGCAGTTAATGATTTAGTTACGAGAAATAGTTATAATAATGATATAGTTTTTCAAATTATAAAAATTAAAGATAATATAGCTTTTTTAAAAGGTTATGAAGTTAGATTATTATCTGATAGTCCTTTAGATGATTTAAAAATGTATGTAAAAGAAGATAGATTTGTTGAAGAAGATATAGAATTTGATGATTTAGATAGGGGAAATTTTTTTTATTTATTACCTAAGATTTTACATATTGATTCGGATGACGCATATTTAAAGAGATGTTTAAAATTTTATAAAAAAAATAAAGTTATGGCAGTTGGAAAAAATATTGCAGAGAAGGATATATCATTTAAGATATATGATTTGTTAAAAGAGTATAATCCAGATATAGTTATAATAACAGGGCATGATGCATATTATAAGAAGAAGGGTAATATTAATGATATAGATAATTATCGAAATTCAAAATATTTTGTTGATGCTGTAAAAAAGGCAAGAAAATATGAAAAAAGTCATGAAAAGTTAGTTATTATAGCTGGTGCTTGCCAAAGTGATTATGAAGAACTTATAAAAGCTGGAGCAAATTATGCAAGCTCACCTAAAAGAATAAATATTCATGCTTTAGATCCTTCGATTATTGCTATTACTCTGGCTTTAACAAATAGAAATAAAGAAGTTGATATTCTTAATATGCTTAAAAAGACAAAATATGGTAGTGATGGTTTTGGGGGATTGGTTACTAATGGCCTTATGTATGTTGGTTACCCTAGATAGGATGGAAAATGAATCTTGATATAATTAGGAATAATTTTAAAAAATTATATAATAAAGAAGTAATTGTTCATGTGTATGGAATGCGTAATAAAAATGAGAAATATGTTGGAAAAGTTACAGGTGTATATTCATATGTCTTTACTGTTAATATAAATGGTTCTGAAAAAAGCTTTAATTATGCTGATGTTATTGTGGGTGATGTTGTTGTAAAATTAATGTAAATATATTTTGAATATCTTGATTATGGCCTTTAAAAGGATTAAAATTAACTTAGGAGTTAGAAGATAACTTAAAAAGTAGGAGGAGAGAAGAAGATGAAAATTACATCTGTTAGTGTTCGTAAAATTACGAAGGATAATTCACGTTTGAGAGGAATTGCATCTGTAGTTATAGATGATTCTTTCGCAGTACATGATATTCGTATAATTGAAGGAGACAACGGTCTTTTCATTGCTATGCCAAGTAGAAAAACTGCTACAGGAGAATATAAGGATGTTTGTCATCCTATTAATCCGGATGTTAGAAGTCTATTTACAGACGCTATATTAAATGAATATAATAATACAACTGAAGAATAATTATAATCTCTAGGGTTCTAGAGATTTTTTTTTGTCATACAATTTATTAGGTGATTTTTATGAATGAAATAGAAACTGTTCCAGCTAGTCATGAAGTAAAGATAATTGATAGAAGAGAAATATATTTAACAGGTGTAAAAAAAATTGAAAGTTTTGATCATGAAGAATTTTTGTTATTAACTACAATGGGAATGTTGCATTTAATTGGTAATGATCTAGAAATGATTAGATTAGATACTCATGACGGAAATTTAAGAATTAAGGGAAAAATAAATGGATATAATTATATTGAAAAAAATGCTAAAAAGATAAAAAAGGAAAGTTTTATGGAGAAACTATTTAAATAATGAACATATCAATTCAATTGTTATCTATTATATTTTCGTTTATATTTGGGATATTATTTCGTATTGTATTACGATTTCATCTTGATAATACA
>CAZJQA010000032.1:0-8423 GCA_964548285.1 uncultured Muribaculaceae bacterium | reverse complement strand
AACTGTGTAAATTTAAAACAATAAAAATTAAAGTGGAACAGAGGTATTTAATTATATCTCTGTTTTTATCTATGATATAAATTGTAAAATAGATAAAAAAATGTTATAAATATTATGAGTGATGAAGATGGAAGTAGTACTAGATAATAAGATAATAAAAATAGAGATAATATATAAAAATAATAAGAATATATATATGAGATTTAAAGATAGTAATACCTTAGTTGTTACATGTAGCAGGTTTGTATCTAAATCATATATACTAAATATTATTAAGAATGATGAGTTGAAATTAGTATCCATGTTAAAAAGAATGGAAGAACAGGATTTAAAAGATAGATATTTTTATTATTTAGGAAAGAAATATATTATTGTATATGATAATATAAGTAAGAATCCTTATTTTGATGGAGAATTTATTTATGCTAAAGATGAAAAAGTATTAAATAAATATTATAAGAGTGAAGTTAAAAGAGTGTTTACAAGTGAAGTAGACAGAATTAAAGTTTATTTTGAAGATATTCCATCATTTAGTTTGAAATTCCGTAAGATGAAAACTAGATGGGGAGTAAATAATCGAGGTAATAATACCATTACTTTAAATGAAGATTTATTAAAAAGAGATATAGATTTACTTGATTATGTTATAATACATGAACTATGTCATTTTTATGAAGCCAATCATAGTGAGAGATTTTGGAGACATGTTGAAGAATACTATCCTAAATATAAAGAAGCTAGAAAGAGGTTAAGAGAAGTATGATTATTGAAAGTTTAGATAATAAGATTGTTAAATATGTTAAGAAGTTAGAACAAAAGAAGTATCGTGATTTAGATAATGTTTTTGTAGTCTTTGGTAATCATTTAGTAGATGAAGCCTTAAAATATGGAAAAGTATTATATGTATTAACTACAAAAGAATTTGATATAGATGTATTAACATATAGAGTAAGTGATAAAGTAATGAAATATTTATCTAACGATAAATCATATGGTGATATTTTAGCAGTATGTAGAAAGAATGAAGAAAAAGATATAGTAGGTAATATGATATTTTTAGATAATATTCAAGATCCAGGTAATTTAGGTACGATTATTAGAAGTGCCAGTGCTTTTAATATAGATAATATTATACTTAGTGATACTAGTGTTGATTTATATAATCCTAAAGTAATTAGTAGTACAGAGGGAATGATATTTCATTTAAATATCTTAAGAAGAAAAAGTATTCCATTTTTAGAAAGTATTAAAAATAACTATAGTATTATTGGTACTAGTCCTCATGGTGGAGTTTCTTTAGATAAATTAAAGATAGATAATAATTATTGTATTGTTATTGGTAGTGAGGGTAAAGGAATAAGTGATGAGGTATTTAAAATGTGTGATAAATTAACATATATAAAAATGAATGAAAGATGTGAATCGTTAAATGCATCTGTATGTGCAAGTATTATAATGTATGAACTAGGAAAGGATAACTAAAATGGAAGAGTTACTATATTTAGGTAATACAACAGGTACTCATGGTTTAAAAGGAGAATTAAAATTACATAGTGATTTTGAAAGAGTAAATGATGTATTAAAGATAGATAATATCTTAATTATAGATAATAAAGAATATAAGATTAGAAGATGTAAATATTATAAGAATAATTATTTAGTAGTATTTTATAATTATGAAGATATTAATAAAGTAGAAGAATTAAGAGATAGAGATGTCTATTTTAAAAGAAGTTTATTAAATCTAAAAGATAATGAATATTTATATCAAGATTTAATTGGATTTAGTATATATGAAGATGAAAAATATCTTGGAAAAGTTATAAATATTAAGTATAATAATAGTGTCTTACTTGAAGTATCTTTTGATAAAAAGTATTATTTAATATTTAATGATTATTATATTAAAGAAGTATTGTTAAAAGAGAAAAAGATAATTGCTAAGAATATAGAGGGGTTAATAGTATGAGAATTGATATTTTAACATTATTTCCAGAGATGTTTGAAGGTGTTTTAAATGAATCAATTATTGCTAGAGCTATTAATAAAGAAAAGGTTAAGATTAATCTTATAAATTTTCGTGATTTTTCAACTTTATCAAACAACAGTGTTGATGATACTCCATATGGTGGAGGAGCAGGAATGGTTCTTAGAATGGAACCTCTTGTTAGTGCTTTAAGAAGTGTTAAAGATGAAGATAGTTATACCATATTATTATCTCCTGATGGATTAGTTTATAATGAAAAGAAAGCTTTTTCTTTAAAAGATAAAAAACATTTAATACTTATATGTGGACATTATGAAGGATTTGATGAAAGAATATATAATTATGTTGACGATGTTATTTCTATTGGTGATTTCATTTTAACTGGTGGAGAAGTTCCCGCTATGGTTATAGTAGATTCAGTTGTTAGATTAATTGATGGAGTTATTAATGAAGAATCTTATATTAATGATTCATTTACTAATGGTCTTTTAGATTACCCTAATTATACAAAACCAAGAGTATTTGAAGGTTTAGAAGTACCTGAAGTATTAGTATCTGGAGATCATAAAAAGATTGAAGAATATCGTATGCTTATGGCCAAGGAAAAGACAGAAAGACGTAATAGGAAGATTAATGGTGAATAAGATGGAGTATAAAATATCTAAAGATAATTTTGGAAAAAGAATAATGGGGAAAAAGAAAGTTGTTTTTGAAGGTGAGAATATTGCTCTTCATTATCAAAAGAGAAATAATCTTTTAAAAATAAGTGAAATAACAATTATAGATGATACTATGAAAGAAAATAATTTAATTAGACAATATAATAGTCGTTATAAAAAGTTATTTAAACTTATAATGGATATTTTAGAAACATCATCATCTTCTACAGATGAAGCATTAGGTTTAGATGAAATATTTAGAGTTAAGAAAGTATTAAAAGATAAATATCGTCATAAAGTAAGTAATGAAATATATCGTAAGATGTGGAAAAAAGTATCTCTTTTAGAAGATGAATTACGTAATAAAATTAAACTTGAAAGAATTCTTTTTGAAGAATTAATGAGTAGTAAAGGAAAAAGTAGATAAGATATAGAAATATATCTTTTTTATAAATTAAGATAGAAGTATGCGTTAAAATAAAGGAAAATGAGGATTTTGTTTTGCCTTTTATTTATAGTTTTGATATACTATGAGAGGTGATTTTATAATGAGTAAGGATACATATGATGAGAGTTCTATAAAGATATTACATGGGCTTGAAGCAGTTAGAAAAAGACCAGGTATGTATATTGGTTCTACTGATAAACGTGGAATGCACCATTTAGTATGGGAACTTGTTGATAACGCTATTGACGAAGTTATAAATGGATATGGTAATTATATAAAAATATTAATGCATAAAGATGGTTCAATTACGGTAGCGGATAATGGACGTGGTGTTCCAATTGGAATGCATGAAAGTGGAGTTTCTACTCCTGAAGTTATTTATACCGTTTTACATGCTGGTGGTAAATTTGAAGAGTCAGGATATAAAGTTTCTGGTGGTTTACATGGCGTTGGTGCATCAGTTGTTAATGCTTTATCAAAGTGGATGGATGTTACAATATATCGTGATGGTAAGATATCTGAAATTAAATTTAAAAATGGTGGAGAAGTAGATGTTCCTTTAAGGGAAATTGGAAAGTCTAATAAAACAGGAACAATTGTTACTTTTATGCCTGATAAAGATATCTTTAAAAATGCTAATTTTTCTTTTACAACTATTAGTGAAAGAATGCAAGAAAGTGCTTTTCTATTATCAAATGTAACAATAGAGGTAATAGATGAAGAAGATAATTTAAATGCCAAGTATCATTATGAAAATGGTCTTATTTCTTTTGTAGAATATATAAATGAAGATAAGAATGCAATGCATAAGCCAGTTAATTTTAAAAGTGTTAAAAATCGTATAGAAGTAGAAATAGCTTTGCAATATACAGATTCTTATAATGAACAAATATTATCATTTGTTAATAATGTTAAAACTGGTGATGGTGGTAGTCATGAAGTTGGATTTAAAACTGGATTAACTAAAGCTTTTAATGATTATGCCAAGAGTAATAATTTACTAAAGAAAAACACTTCATTAGATGGAGGAGATTTAAGAGAAGGTTTATCTGCAATTGTAAGTGTCAAGATTCCTGAAGATTTGTTACAATTTGAAGGACAAACTAAGGGTAAACTTGGTACTCCAGAAGCAAGAGCAGCAGTAGAAGCTGTAACTAGTGAAAATATAAGATTTTATTTAGAAGAAAATAAAGAAATTGCTTTAAGTATCTTAAGTAAAGCTGAAAAAAGTAAGATGGCAAGAGAAGCTGCACGTAAGGCACGTGAGCAAGTACGTAAGGGTAATGGTAAGACTAATAAAGAAAGAGTTTTAAGTGAAAAACTTGCTAAGGCAACAGGTAAAGATTATTCTAAAAATGAATTATTCTTAGTCGAGGGTGATTCTGCAGGTGGTTCAGCTAAGAGTTTTAGAAATCGTGTTACTCAAGCAATACTTCCTTTACGTGGAAAAGTTCTAAATACGGAAAAAGCTAGTACTCATGAGATAGAACAAAATCAAGAATTAAAACAAATTGAATATGCAATAGGCGCAGGTTTAGGCGCAGATTTTGATTATAAAGAATCTAATTATGGGAAAGTTATCATAATGACAGATGCCGATGTTGATGGTTCACATATTCAAATATTATTAATTACATTCTTTTATAGATTTATGCGTCCATTAATAGAACAAGGTATGCTTTATATTGCAACACCTCCTTTATATGGTATTGAAACATCTAAAGGTAAAGTATATATTGCAACAGATGAAGAATTAGAAGAATATAAAAAGACTATAAAAGGTAGTCCTAAAATCCAAAGATTTAAAGGTTTAGGAGAAATGGATCCTGATGAACTTTATAGTACAACTATGGATCCGCATAATAGACATTTAATTAGAGTTACTTTAAATGATGCTTCACTAGCAGAAAAACGTATCTCAGTATTAATGGGAGATAAAGTTGAACCTCGTAAAGAATGGATAAATGAAAATGTTAACTTTAGTTTAGAAGATGACTTTAGAAAGTAGGGATATGATGTCTAAGAAAAATAGTGAAGAAAATATTTTAGAAAAGATTCATGAATATAGCCTAGAAGAAGTAATGTCTGATGGATTTGCTAGATACTCCAAAGAAATCATTACTGAAAGAGCATTACCAGATTTAAGAGATGGATTAAAGCCAGTTCAAAGAAGAATTTTATTTGCAATGTATAAAGCTGGCTATATTCATTCACATCCTTATCAAAAAAGTGCTAAGGCTGTAGGTTATATTATGGGTAATTTCCATCCACATGGAGATTCTTCAATATATGATGCCATGATAAGAATGTCTCAACAATGGAAGATGAGAGCCCGTTTAATAGAAGTTCATGGTAATAATGGTTCCATAGATGGTGATGGACCAGCCGCGATGCGTTATACAGAAGCAAGACTATCTATGCTTGCTGAAGAAATGCTTGATAGTATTAAAAAAGATACTGTTGAAATGGCTAATAATTTTGATGACACCATTTTAGAACCAACTGTTTTACCAACCCCATTTCCAAATCTTTTGGTTAATGGTTCAACAGGTATTTCAGCTGGATATGCTACCAATATTCCTACACATAATTTAGGTGAAGTAGTAGATGCAACAATTAAAAGACTTGAGACACCTAATTGTAGTTTAGAATCTATTATGAATATTATGCCGGGACCAGACTTTCCAACTGGTGGTGTTGTTGAAGGAAAAAAAGGGTTGATTGAAGCATATACCAAAGGTAAAGGTAAAGTTGTTTTAAGAGCCGATACAGAAATAGTTGAAAATGGTTCTAAAAAACAAATAATTATTAAATCTATTCCATATGAAGTAGTAAAAGAAGAATTAATTAAAAAGATAACAGATATTAAATTAGATAAAAAAGTTGAAGGTATTGTTGATATTACGGATGAATCCGATTATCAAAATATGGCTCGTTTAGTTATTGATTTAAAAAAAGAAGCTAATGCTTCATTAATATTAAATTACTTATTTAAAAATACAGATTTACAAGTTAACTATAATTTTAATATGGTAGCAATTGTTAATAATAGACCAAGATTAGTTGGTATACTTGAAATACTTGATGCATTTATTAGCCATGAAAAAAGTGTTGTTAGACGTAGAACACAATTTGATTTAAAAGAAGCTAAGAATAGATACCATATTTTAGAAGGCTTAGTAAAAGCTATAAGTATTTTAGATGAAGTAATTAAAATTATTCGCGCTAGTAAGAATAAAAGTGATGCAATTACTAACTTAGTAGATAAGTATGATTTTAGTGAGATTCAAGCTAAAGCTATTGTTGAATTACAATTATATCGTTTAACTAATACAGATATAAAACTATTAGAAGATGAAATGGAACAACTAAAAAAGAATATGTATATATGGGGAGAAATATTGAATAACGATGAAGCTTTAAAAAGAGTTATTAAAAATGAACTTAAGATAATTAAGAAGAATTATGCTGATCCTCGTCGTACTCTTATTAAAGATGAAGTAAGTGAAATAAAGATTGATATGGAAGATATGATACCTGATGAAATAGTTAAAGTTATCGTAACTAATGAGGGATATATTAAAAAGATGTCAATTAAAGCATATAATGCATCAACTGGAGAAGCTACATTAAAACCAGGAGACTTTATTACTAATACTTATGAAGTATCTTTAAAAGATAATTTAGTATTCTTCACTAACTTAGGTAATTATATATTTATGCCAGTACATAAAATACCTGATAGTAAATGGAAAGAACTTGGTAAACATATTAATAATATAGTTACCTTAGAAGAAGATGAAAATATTATTAAGTCATTAATATATGAAGATAATAACGAAGTTACATGTGTTACTTTAAACGGTATGATTAAACGTATGATGATGAAAGATTTATATGTTACAAGAACTAATAAAGCAATGGTTGTAATGAAATTAAAAGATAATGATAAATTAAAAGATGTTGTTAAAACTAGTGAACAATTATTAGTTATATCTAAAAATGGTTATTATGTATTAATAAATAAAGATGAAATACCAGTTGTTGGTACTCGTGGTTCAGGAGTTAAAGGTATTAATTTAAAAGATGATGAAGTAGTAAATATCTTAAATGTTAACCAAGAATATGTTACATTATTTACTAATCATTTAACTTCAAAGAGAATTAAAGTTAGTGACTTAGAATTTACTGGAAGAGCTAAGAGAGGCAATACATTAATTAAGAAAGTTAAAAGTACAGCTTATAACATTACTAAAGCATTTGATACATCTACCAAAGATATAATAGATTGTTATACAATAGATGATGTCTTTAATTTAAAAAATAGTGATATTCCAATTATGGATTTAAATAGTACAGGTTCTTCTATATCTAAAAAAGAGATAGTTAATATAAATAAAGAAGCTTTTAGTATAAAAGAAGAAAGTCCTGAAAAAGAAAATAAAGAAATAGTTGAAGAACAAGTAAGTTTTAATTTAGATGACTTCAAATTATAATATTTATCACCTACTTTAATATAATAAAGTAGGTGGTTTTTTTATGAATAAAAAAGAAGAGTTTAAAGAATTTGCCAGAAACAATCCTAATTTAATAAATGTAGTTAAAAGTGGTAAAGAAACTTGGCAAAGTTTATATGAATTGTATGATATATATGGAAGTGATAATAATATATGGGATAAGTATTTAAATACAGAAGTAAAAGAAGAAAAGAAAGAAGAATTTGATTTAGATGGCTTATCTAAACATATTAAAAGTGCTCAAAAAGCATTAGGAATTGTAAGTGGGTTAGTTGAACCAGATACAGTAAAAGATGTTGTTACTCCTAAAGTTCCACGACCTATTAATAAGTTTTTTGAGGATTAATCATGGATATTTATTTACAAAATAAATTTAAGGAAGATAAAAAGATGTATCAATACTTAAAAGATAATTCATACTATTATAAAGAATTAAACAGAGATCCATTATTTTATAAAAAGTTTGTAAGTAATATGAAGGAATTATATCACGAAAGAGTAATAGATAAAGTGAGTAATGCAGTATCTAGTATTGATTTAATAGAAGGTATCATTAAAGCACTTAATGAATGATATTTTACTAATATAATAATTTGTGGTACAATTTTGATGTGGTGATTATGAGAAATATTTTTTTAAAGCGTTTATGTGCATACTTGATAGATTTTTTAATCGTGTATTTATTAGTTATATTATTATCATTTATTCCATTTTTAAATCCAACTAGAGCATCATATAATGAAAAATATAATGAACTTGTTAATTTAACTAAAGAATATGTATAACATAAGATAGAAGAAAATGAATATAAT